>JAEWSV010000052.1 GCA_023398155.1 Spirochaetota bacterium | reverse complement strand
TCCTGCACCTGCTTACGGTAGGTCTGCGCGGCGTGCTCCATCCGCGTTCGGGTCCCCTTGGCCGAACTCTCGTAGTTGGCGGCCAAACCGGCGAGGTCCGATCCGGCGACGCGTTCGGCGTAATAGGCCTCGAACTCTCCGCGGAGGTTCTCCCTTCCCTCCATATACGATTCGAAGGCGCTCTTGCAGGCCGTCAGGACCCGCTCGGCTTCCTCCAGATCCCGCCTCTTGCCATCCAGGACCCCGAGGGCCACGCCGCGCCCCTCGGTTTCACGCGCGGCGTCGGTCTCCACCCGCTCAATCGCGCGGGCATAGCCTGAGATCGTCGCCTCCAGGTCGCGTGCGCCTGAAAGGTCTACCGCCTCGATATCCGCCTCGATCGCGGCCAATTCCGCGGGGAGGGCGGCGGCATGATCGCGGGCTTCGGCTAGGCCCTTCATTTCGTGAATACCGCCGTAGGCCTCCTTGAGCGCGTCTTCCCGTTCAGCAGCTTTCTTCACCTCGGTTGCCCGTTCCCGCAGCGCGGCGCGTAGACCATCGATCTTGGAACGGAGTTCGGCCGTGCGCTTCTCCCTGGCCGCCCGGCCCAGGTACCACCGGGAATAGACGTCTTCCTTCATGCGGACCGCGGTATACCGCGAATAGCTCATGCACTCTTTGGAGACCGACTTCTGGAAATCCTTGAGGGTTTCAGGGGTCGCGCGCATGACTTCGCCCAGGACGTAGTCCGCGTAGATGCGGCCGTAGGGAGAGTCGGTCGTGAGTGTAGGGGCAAGGGAGGCCGGCCGGACCGTCGCGCCGCGCATCTTTTCCAGGTCCGGCAGCGCGACTCCGGCGACCTCATGCGGCAACGAACCGTAGACGGCGAGCGCTTCCCGGAAACGTCCGGGCTCCACCAGCACGGCGAAACGCAACGTATCCAGCCATCCCTCGACTGCGTTGCGCCACTCGGGTTCTTCGACCTCCACCAAGTCAGCGAAGATCCAAGCCTCGATGCCCCGAGCGGCGAGTTCCCCTCTGAGCCGCGTCGACTCGGGAGGATAGCGCAGCGTCCCCTTCTCGAGGTCGGCGAGTTCGGCGGCGGCATCTTCTATCGCGGCCGAGAGCTCCGCGACTTCCTTGTCGAGCCGTGCGCGGGCGGCGGCCGTCGCCGCGCGTTCCTCGTCGATCGCGGCTAGTTCGGCGTCCGCCTCCCAAGACGCGTCCGCGTCCCAAGACGCGGACTTGTCGAAACCGGCGTCTTCCACTCCCCCGAACGCCCGTCCGAGGAGGGCGGCGCACCGATCGCGCAGCAGCTCCCAGCGTTCGGCCTTTTCCCGCGAGCGGAACAAGTCGCGCGCGATGGTTTCGCGCCTATCACGAAGGCCGCGGACGAGGAGGTAGGCGTCGTTTCGGGCGAGTGCCGCCTCGGCGTCGCGGCGGGACGCCTGGAGCCGGGCCTTCTCCTCGGTGAAGCGTTCTATCGCAGCGGCGGCGCGGGCGATCTCCCGCTCCAGATCACCGATACGGCGTTCGAGGTTCCCCTTCCGTTCGGCCGCCGACTCCGCGTCGACCCTGAGCTTGAGATAACCCTGCAGGACCAGAAGCCGCTCGAACTGGGCCCATTCTCCGGCGGTCTTGACGATGCGGGCCAGGGATTCGATTTTCCGCGTCGCAGCCATAGCTTCCCGCTCGGCTTCTTTGTAGCTTTCAAGGTTCGACTTCATGGCCGAAACGTCCACGGGCCGGTCGTCCAGGATGTAGTCGCAGACGAATTTGTCTACCGAAGAGAGCGGTGAAAAGCTGACCGATCGGATTACCGCGTCGAGGTACGGATTGAACTCCGCGTTGCGCTTGAAGACGCCAAGGCGGTGTGTGAGTTCGGCGTTGTACTCCCGCTTGGAATCGAAGGTCATGGCGCCGCCCGCGCGCGTAAGGTCACGAAATATGCGGCCGGATAGCGGACGGCCATCCTCGTCGCGCACGCCGACGTTTTCGATCCCGCCGATATCGGCGATCCACGGAAATTCGCGGACTTGAACTTCGTCCTTGAAGGCTTCCACGCAGATGCCCGCGCTGAGCGGAGCTCCGTTCACGGCGAACTCCAGCATGACGTGCGCGACCGCGTCGTCCCGCAGGTATTCTCCGGATTCCAGCCCGGTCTTGCCGCGTACATAGCCTTCCAGCGTGCGTCCGGCCTTCTTTTCCGACGCGGCCGCGTTGAAGCGTATCCGGGTCAGGTTAGCGGCCAGCGCGTACTGGACGGCGTCAATAACCGTGGATTTGCCGGAACCGTTATCGCCGGCGAGTAGCGTCGCCTCGCCGATCGGGATGAGGACATCGTCGAAGTAGTGCCAACCGACCAGGCGCACCTTACGCAGCGCGATCACTCGGCGACCTCCTGATCGCTTCCGGTCTCGGCGTCGCCGCTCGCGGCGACGCCCTCGGCGCGGCTTTCCGCCTGAATGAACGATAGGATTTCCTCGATGCCGTCCTGGTCCAGGACGACGGCAAGGCTCGGGTAGAGCACGAGCTGGCCGTCGGGATCGGTCTCCTCCCGCGGCGGTCGGATGAGCTTGGACGACGCGAAACGCCGGAGGAGCTCGACGAGGCGGGTCTTTTTCAAATCGCCTTCGGTGAGGGCCTTGTACCGTTCGACGAAATCGAACACCGTGACGGAAGGATAATCGGTAAGGCTTATCTCGTTCCTGCGTTCCTCGAACAGGAGGCGCAGGGCGAGGAGTGCGCAGGTTTCCTCGCGGCCGAGTCGAGCGCGCGTCTCTCCGCCGCCCCGCCAGGCCACCACGCCGAGGCTTTCGTCCTTGCGCAGTTCCGCTCCCATCGCCTGGAAATACGGCTCCAGGAGTCCGAAATTGCGCACCGCGAAATCGTAGCGGCGCTCGTCGACCCCGCGCAGCAGGAAGGTACGGGAAAGGAGTTCGCGGACGCAGTTTTTGAAATGATCCAATTCGGCTTCTTCCAGGGACGCCAAGTCCGCGAGCGGAAGCAGTTCGTCGATCATCGTTTCCTCCGGTAGGCGTGCGCTCGGAACGTCCATCCCGCGGCGGTCGCGTCGCCTTCCAGCCACTCGACCCGGTAGGGGAAGCGGCCGGGACGTCCTTCGCCGTACGCGGTAGCGTGGAGTACGCGGACGAACGAGTCTCCGTCGACCGCCAAGTCATCCGCGCGGGCGTAGCCTTCCGCGCCGACGCGCTCGTCCAACCATGCGGCGATGCGTTCGGCGCTGAGCTGCCGCTCGATACGCAGGCGCAGTTCCGCCTCGGCGCGGGCCAGTGCGACGGCGTCGGCCGCCGGTCGGGCGTCCAAACGAGGCAGGGCGGTTTCCCGGAACCAGCGCCGGTACCGCGACTCCTTGCCTATCCAACGAACGCGGTGTAACCGGTGCTTCAATTGCGCGGTTAGGCGGGCGTCCGAAGCGACCGCGGCCGCGATCGCCGTTATCCGACCGGCGGCGGAGCCGTCGGAGCGGAGCCTGCTCCGGATGCGCTCCAGGGAGGATCGGGCGTAGAGCATGTTCCGCCGGTCGATCTCGTCGAGGGTGGGGTCCAGGGCGCGCAGCTGGTCGCGGATGTCTTCCAGCAGGGAGGAAAGACGACGTCGCCCATCTTCCATTCCCTCGCGGCGCAGGAGGGCGAGCGCGGAGGCGGTCTTGTCCATCCACGCTTCATCCGCCAGGAAACCGTTCACCGCGCGGGTGATCTTGGGGCGATATCGCGAAAGGTTGTCGGAGGTTTTGAGCCGTGCGTACGATCGGTCTACTACCTCCTCCAAGTAACGGTCGTAGTGGAGCCTTAGGATATCCGGTACTTCCGCGCCGGAGCTTTCTTCAAGGAGCCGTTCGTAATGCGAGCGGATGTTTTGGGAGAGCACCTTGAGCGAGTCTATGAGAAGGTTGAGGTGGTAATGCGCGTTGAGGACCGCATGGTGGCCGTGCTCCGCGGCCGCATCCCCGCACAGCGACGAATAGATGGCGACGATATGGCTTTCGTATTCCAGGCTCCCTCCCCGCTCCGTCTGGTCTATGGCGTCGAAGAAAGGTTTTGCGTTGGCGGCGATGGTGATCATCCGCGTGAAATCAGGCAGGGTCTCCTCGCCCATCCAGCCCGCGGCGACGAGGATCCGCAACGTCCGGGTCGCCGCGATTCGCGCGGGATCCAGGCCTTCAGCGGCGATTTCCGCATCTTCGACGTCGGTCGGTGCGGCTCCGCTATCTTCGGTCCCCGGCAGGCGACCGGATTCGATGTAACGCTCGGCGAAGCGAGCGACCAGAGCCGACCGCTCCACCCCGCCCGGCGACTCTTGGAACAGCCCATAGAATATCAGCAGGCACGCGGCATAATCATCGCGGTTCGGGCTGGCCAACGGTGAGAAGAACGAGGCGGGAAGCACGGAAAAAATACCGCCGGGAGAAGTCATACCCGCAGTAT
>JAEWSV010000045.1 GCA_023398155.1 Spirochaetota bacterium | reverse complement strand
GTCTTGGAGAGCATGATCGAGGAGACGGCCAGTTCGATGTCGGCGGTCTCGTCAATGACGGCGGGCGTGTTGCCGGCGCCGACGCCGAGGGCGGGCTTACCAGAGGAGTAGGCCGCCTTCACCATGCCGGGCCCGCCGGTCGCGAGGATGAGGGCGATGCCGGGGTGCTTCATGAGCCGGTTCGTATCCTCCACGCTCGGGTCGGCGATCCAGCCGATGATGCCTTCGGGAGCTCCGGCCGCCACCGCCGCCTCCAGGACCACGCGCGCGGCTTCCACCGTGCTCCGCTTGGCGCGGGGGTGCGGCGAAAGGACGATGCCGTTCCGGGTCTTGAGCGCGAGCAGGGTCTTGAAGATGGCCGTGGACGTGGGGTTCGTGGTGGGGATGACGCCAGCGATCACGCCGAGCGGTTCCGCGATCTTCGTGATGCCGTAGGTGGAGTCGCGCTCGATCACTCCGGCGGTCCGCTCGTCCTTGTACTTGTTGTAGATGTATTCGGAGGCGAAGTGGTTCTTGATGACCTTGTCCTCCACCACGCCCATGCCCGTCTCCTCCACGGCCATCTTGGCCAGGCGGATCCGCTGGGCGGCCGCGGCGAGGGCCGCCGCGCGGAAGATCGCGTCCACCCGCTCCTGGGAATAGGTCGCGTATTTGGCCTGGGCCGCGCCCACGGCCGTGATGAGTTCTCCGAGGGTATCGGTCCCGACGGCCACGCCGATCGATTCGTTCAACGCCAGCATAGTTGCCTCCTTCGTTATTTCGATACAATTTACTCGATATTTTTTTATCGAGAATAAAATATCGAATAAGACGGCGGCATGTCAAGTAATTTTCTCGCAATGAGTGGAAAAATGGCGAAGGACGCGCATTGATGAACATGCGAAGAGCGAGCGCGAAGGATAATAGATCAATAAATACTGATTAGGGACGCTTCAATCCTTCCGGCTCGCCTTGTAGAGCCGGTCGTTGATCGCGGCGCCGAGCCCGCCTCCATCAGCGCGTTCCGCGCGTATGATCGAAACGCCCGAAGCGTCCAGGAAATGGAGCAAGTCGAAAAGGTTGGCGGCCGCTTCCAGGGCGCTACCGTCTTCCGAGAGCACCCTGACGAGGGGAAGGGCGCCGACTCCGCCGGAGCCCCGATTGCGGAGGAACTCGTCCCGCGAGGCGCCGTCGTAGAATACCAGCGCTTCGCCGTCGCGGGCCTCCACGTCGCCGAGGGCGCCGCGGGGGTAGAGCTTGAGCGGGACGTGGGGCGCGTAATGGCTCGGGAGCTGGCCGGGGGACTTGGGAGATGCGACGCTCCGGTCAAAGACCGCGACCTCTCCGATCTCCGCCTCGATCCGTTCGACGCTCATACCGCCCGGCCTGAGGACGGTGGGCACGTCCGAGCTCAGGTCCAGCACCGTGGACTCGACGCCCACGCTGCACCGGCCCCCGTCCACGATGAAATCGACCCGATCCCCGAGCTGCGCGACCACGTGGTCCGCCCGCGTCGGGCTGAGGTAGCCGAAGGGATTGGCGCTCGGAGCCGCCACGGCGGTCGCGGAAAGCTCGATGATGCGCCGGGCCACGGGATGGTCGGGGAATCGAACGGCGACCGTAGAAAGCCCGCTCGTCGCCAAATCGGGCACCTCGGGCCGCTTGGGAAGTATCATCGTGAGCGGGCCGGGCCAAAGCCGGAGGGAGAGCCGGCGCGCCTTCTCCGCGGCCGCTTCGCTCAGGACGGAGAGGTCGGCCACGGCTTCCAGGCCGCCGAGGGCCGCGATATGCACGATGAGCGGATCGAAGGTCGGGCGGCGCTTGGCCTCGAAGACGCGCGCAAGGGCGGCGGTATTGAAGGCGTCCGCGCCGAGTCCGTACACGGTCTCGGTGGGAAACGCTACGAGCTTGCCGGCCGCGAGCGCGTCGGCGGCCTGCCGAAGCTCTTCCTCCGAGGTCGAAAGCAACTTCATCGCGATCCGCTCTCGCCGTTCGTTGCCTCGCCGGGCGTCGCCCGCGCGCCGGGAACGGCGTCGACTTTCTTGCGGAAATGCGTCGCGCGTCCGGAATGGCCCACCATCCGGAAGCCCATCTTGCGGAGATAACCCTCGTGGACCCGCTCCTCGGCGACCGCGGTGAAGACGGCGCTACCGTTCGCGATCTTGTCCGCGGCCTTTTCGAAGAAGAAGCGCGCGTTCTTGAGATCCCGGTACGCCGGAATCGCGTAATCCAGGAGCAGAGCTATCTCCCCGTTCGCGAGCCGCCGGAAAATGACGAAGGAAACGGGCAAGGTCTCTCGGAGGATGAACCGGCCTTCCGCGCCGGCGGCCGAAAGCGCGGTAGGATCGGGAGCGAAGGAGGGGAAGTACCGGCCGATATCGGCGCGATGGAAGGACAGGAACCGGCGCGCGTACTCGTTCGCGGCGGGGTCCACGGAGATCACGTCGAACGTCTCCTCCTTCCGGGCGTCGGCCGCCATGCGGTAGAGGTACCAGGCGTTGACCGCCACGATGAACACGTTGAGGCCGAAGACAGGCCAAGCGGAGATGCGGAAACCGTAGACGGCGAAAGCGAGGGAGCCGACGAGGTTGAGGATGCGCAGGCGCTTGATGTTGCGCATCGTGAGGCTCAGGGCCACGACCACCGAGGCCAGAGTGCCGAACCATTCGATCCAGGAGTTCATGCGTAGGATTATATCGAATCGCGGACGCGGGGGCGAGGGG
>JAEWSV010000031.1 GCA_023398155.1 Spirochaetota bacterium | reverse complement strand
GGATACGCGGGCGTTGCGGGATAGCGTATCGGGGCTCCGGGCCGTGTGTCCCCGCCTCAACATCTGGTGGGAGACGACCACTAAGCGGGGTAAGAAGGACGGATCCTTCAGGGTAAACGGCGAAGTTCCGGACATCTATTCCGTCGAGCCCATCATGGTAGTCAACGGACGCTTCCTCAACGGCCGGGACGTGGAGGAGACGCGGAAGGTCGTCGTCATCGGGCTCCGGGTCCAGGAGGTCCTGTTCTCCCCGGGAGAGGATCCGGTCGGCCAATACATAGAGATCAACGGCGTGTCCTTCCTCGTGGTGGGCGTCTTCGACATCGATTCCTACGGCGGCGACCGTCGGGGCCAGACCGAGATGATCTATATGCCGTTCACGACGATGCAGCGGACCTACAACATGATCGGGGTCGTCGGCTGGTACGCCATCCTCTTGGAGGACGCGACGGATACCGAACGGAAGGAAGCCGAGATCAAGGCTCTCCTCGCTTCCCGCCACGACGTGCACCCGGACGACCGGAGGGCCATCGGGTCCTGGAATTCGTCCAAGGAGTTCCGCAGCATACGGGGCCTGTTCACCGGCATACGGGCCTTCCTCTGGATCGTTGGCCTCGGGACCCTCCTCGCGGGCATCATCGGGGTCAGCAACATCATGCTCATCATCGTACAAGAGCGCACCAAGGAAATCGGCATACGGAAGGCCCTCGGCGCGACGCCGTCTTCCATCGTGTCCATGATCCTCCAGGAAGCCTTCCTGATCACGGCCGTCTCCGGGTACGCGGGGCTCGTGGTCGGCATCTTCCTCACGGAAATCGTCGCGTGGTACATGAAGAACGCGGCCGTGAAGGTGGACTATTTCGCCGAGCCGGAGATCGGACTCGGCGTGGCCTTCGGCGCGACGATCATCCTCGTCTTGGCCGGCACGCTCGCCGGCCTCTATCCCGCGTTGAAGGCGGCGCGCATCCACCCGGTGGAAGCGCTCCGGGAGGAATGACGTGAAAATAAAGAAGTATTTCGTCGGCCTCGCGATCCTCGCTGTAGCGGTGCTCGCCACCTTCGGCTTCCTCATCGCGAAGGCCGCGGGCAGGAAGACGGTCTATCCGACCGAGGCCGCGGAGCGGCGGACGATAGAGGAGAAGGTGCTCGCATCCGGTTCGGTGGTCCCGGAGAAGGAGGTCGAAGTGAAATCCTCCATCTCCGGCGTCGCGGATACCCTGTTCGTCGCGAGCGGCGACCGCGTCGAAAAAGGCGCGCCGCTGCTCTCGGTGCGCGTCGTCCCGAACAGCCTGGACCTCAACTCCTCGGAGGCGGCCCTGGAGAAGGCCTCCATCCGGCTCAAGAACGCCGAGGTCGAGCTGGCCCGGCAACAAAGCCTCTGGGAAGGTAAGATCATCGCGGAGGTGGAGTATAAGAAGAGCGAGACGGAGTACCGGTTGGCCCTGGAGGATTACAAGGAGGCCCGCAACCGGATCGGCCTCATCAAAGAGGGAAACTCCGGAGGCGGAAAGGCCTTGGACAACGTCATCCTCTCTCCGATCGCGGGAACGGTCCTCGATATCCCGGTCAAGCAGGGAACCCCGATCCAGGAGAGCGGCGGGTATTCGGTCGGAACCACCGTCGCGGTGGTCGCGGACATGGCCTCCCTCCTCTTCGAGGGGGAAATCGACGAGGCCCAGATCGGGAGGCTCAAGGTGGGTATGGCCGCGAACCTGAAGTTGGCGGCCATCGACGACCGGACCATACGGGGAACCTTGTCCTACCTCTCTCCTCGGGGCACCGCGAGTTCCGGCTCGGTCAAGTTCAAGCTCAGGATAGCCTTCGATCCGCCCGAAGACCTCCTGCTCAGGGCCGGCTACAGCGCGGGCGCGGAGATCATCATCTCGCGGGCGGAAAACAGCCTCTGCGTCAAGGAGCGCGACCTCGTGCTCGAGGACGGCAAATATTACGCTGAGGTGGAGGTCGGCCGCCAGAAATTCGTCAAGACCGAGGTCACCGTGGGCGTTTCCGACGGGCTCCATACGGAAATCACCGGCGGCTTGTCGGAAGGCGATCGGATCAAGAGCCTGAAATCTTAATCTTTCTCAAATATACTCGCGCCCCCGATCGGATGTATCATCCTGGTCGATGGCTTTGGAACCCGTCTCCGACGGAGTCCGCGCCGAGAGCTCTCACTACCTTGTAGCCGTGAGCGGCAGCGGCAACTCCGAATACTTGATCCGCTGGACGTACGCCGTCGCCCGACGCGAGGGAGGACGGTGGACCGCCCTCCACGTCGTACTCAGCGGACCCGAAAGCGACCCGGAGCGCTTGGAGCGCAACCTTTCCCTTGCCCGCAGGCTCGGCGCCGAAGTCGTCTCGGCTCCGGGTACCGAGATCGCCGCGACCCTCATCCGCTACGCGCGGATCAAGGGGGCGAACCGCATCGTGCTCGGAAAAAGCGGATCGCCCTCGCCGTCCTTCCGGCCCCGTAAGGCCGTAAACGAGAACGTGCTCCGTGAGTCGGGCGATCTGGACCTCATTTTCCTGCGGGGCGAGGGCGACGTCTCCTTCCGCCGCCGTCCCTTCGGCGATCTTTTGGCTCCTTCCCATGCGCGCGACGCGGCGATCGCGGTTCTCATGATCGGCGCCGTCACCCTCGCGAGCCTCGCGATCCTTCCCCTCGTCGGGTACCAGTCGATCGCCCTGTTCTACCTTCTGGCCATCATATCCCTCGCCTTTTTCTCCAGCCGCCTCGCCATCCTACTCGGCGCGGCCCTCGGCGCCTTCGCCTGGGATTTCCTGTTCATCCCGCCCCGCATGGCTATCACCATCGGCAGCCTTGAGGACGTGCTCATGCTCGCCGCGTACTTCCTGTCCGCGGCCGCCTGCGGGTTCCTCGTCTCACGACTCCGGATCAAGGAGAAGGCCCTGGCCGTGCGGGAAGAACGGAGCGCCCTGCTGTACGCCTTCACCCGCGAACTCACCCGGACCCGCGGAGAGGAGCGCATCGCGCAGCTCGGGCTCGCGCAAGTTTCGCTCCGCACGGGTTCGGCTTCCGCGATCGTATGCGCGTCCGCCGACGGAGTCCTCGATTACCGGCGCGCGTACGGGGACCTCTCGGCCGTGGACCGTGCCGTGGCCGAACGCTGCTTCTCGGAGAATGAGGAAGGGTCGGATACCTCCCACGCCCGGTACTACCCCCTCGCTTCATCGGATTCGGTCTTCGGCATCATGGTCGTCGCCGCGGCCCACGGGCTCCGGGGCGAGGACCGCGAACTGTTCGCGACGTTGGCGGGAAACTTGGCCTTGGCCTTGGAACGGGAGTCGCTCCAGGCGGCAGTGGAGGTGCGGAAGATGGCGGAAGAGTCGGAGCGCCTTTCCCGCACGCTCCTCAACCACGTGTCGCACGAGCTCAGGACGCCCCTCACCACGATCAAGGGCACGACGAGCGCGCTTCTCGAGGGCGTCGGGAACGACGATCCCGAGGTCCGCCGCGAGCTCCTCGCTTCGTCCCTGCGGGCGACGGATAAGCTGGACGCCCTCGTGGCCGATCTCCTCGCGATGAGCCGCCTGGAATCGGGAGCCCTCAAACCCCGACCGCGGCCGACGGACGTCCCGGAACTTCTCGGTCCTTCGCGCGAAGCGTTGCAGGGCGAGTTCGGCAAACGGACCATCGATATCGACGAATCCTGCGCGGGGACGGAATTCCTCGCCGATCCCGTCATGGCGGTCCAGGTTTTCCGCAACATCCTGAGGAATTTCATCGCCTATACCCAAGAGGACGCCGTCCTCCGCGTGAGCGCGGAGGAAGCGGACGGCCGGATCTCGATCCGCTTCCAAGATAACGGCCCCGGCGTAAGCGAAGATGAGGCCGCGCAGCTTCCGGACAAGTTCCGCCGGGGAGCCAACGCCCAGAGGGTGAGCGGAAGCGGTTTGGGC
>JAEWSV010000625.1 GCA_023398155.1 Spirochaetota bacterium | reverse complement strand
ATGCCGGTCAAGGTCATGCGGAGAGTAGATTTAAAAGGGTCAACTACAAGGGAGCCTTACGGTAAGCTTTCGTACATCGTCAGCTTGATCTTCGCCGCGGCGTCCAGCGCGAATTCTTCAAGCAGCTTCCGTTGGGTTTCTTCGGTGGTTGTGGACGCGGGGGACTTGGATTGCGTGCCGCATACCTTCGTGGAGACCGGGGTTCCTTTCTTGTCATAGGACTTGATGCGGAACGTCGCGGAGATGCCTTGGATCAAACGGTCGTTGTTGAGCGTGATGACGGGATCGGCAGTGACGATGGTGATTTTGTAGAGGTATTTCGCGCCGTTAACTTGGTCCTGGACGAGGAAGAGGTCATCCTCGGCGATACCGTCCATCAGGTTCCGCTTGATGCGCGGCGAGAGCCCTTCCGCGGCTTCGTTCCCCCACACATTGGTGCCGACGTCGAAGTCGATAGAGAGCGTTTGGCCCTTCCACTCGGGATTCGGCCCTTCTCGATTCGCCGTGAGCTCTTCGGGGGGCGATTTCGCCGCCGCATCGGTAGAAGCGCAAGCCGTGACGGCGAACGCCACGAGTAAGACGACCATAACAAACGATGAACGGTAGACTCGGACTCTTTTTCTCATTTTCCTTCTCCTCATCTTTTTGGGTTGGACACGGCACGTTGTCTTGTTCAAGCGTATGTTTTTTTACGTTGCTGCCGAAAAAGAATAGATCGGTTCGCTGAAAACGGTAATTGGCCGTTCGCCCATATTTGAGGGAGTTGGCCAGATTAACATCGCTATTTCGGCGGTGCCGAGGCAGGGGCAACGGCTAAAAATCGATTAGGCCTAGCTTGAGCGCTTTGGCCACGGCGAACGCGAGGTTATTTACCTCGAGCTTCTTGAAGATGCTTTCGCAGTGTCGCTTGATGGCGGATTCGCTTACTTCCAGTATTCCTGCGATTTCGGATTTTGTTTTGCCGCGGGAAATCCAGTGCAATACTTCTCGTTCACGATTCGTAATTATGGTCCCTGCGTCTTGATTCATTTTTCAACTGACTCCGGGAATGCACTTTTCTAATGATAAATGATAATGATAATTATGTCATAATTGTTAGCTATTGAGAATTGGCCGAACGGCCAAATATTTCGTTACTATATTGAAGGAAATGACGTTTTTTGAGGGGGGCGAGGGGCTTTCGGCGGAGTCTCAAAACGTCAGATCGTCATTACTAAGTCCTCCGCCATTCTCCGATTTCCTTCGCGCTTATGCTGCTGCCCATCGTCTTCATCGACGAAAACAAGTATCGCGTATCGGTCCCGAACGACGACGGTTTCTTCGCCTCCGTCGGGTCATCCGGGATCGCAATTTCTAGGTGTTCAGCTTCTGCGCCCTCTTCTTCTCGTTGTCGCCCTCAGAAAAACAGCGCTTCACCCTCGATGGTCGGAGACTCCGGATCCGCGGCGTCCCCGAGTTCGAAGGCGACGTCGAGTTCGGCTAGGAATTCCACGAGGAGGGCGCTTCCCCCCCAAAAGAGGTGTCGCCGATAGAGCTGGGCGCTATTCACGAAGTGCCGGAGATCCTTACCGGTGAACACCGAGGGGGTGGAAAGTTCTATCTCCACTCCAGCGGAACAAAACCGGTTCTTAAGGCGGCCAAGGGCCTGGTTCGAGAGTTCTCCTGTCCAGTCCGCGATGATCGCATCGTCCATCGCGCCCTTTTTGAGGTAAGGCGGAAAACTGCGCTCAGCGAGGTCTCGGCTCGCGGTCAGGACGAGCGCCCCGACGATGCTCTTGGACGTGAAGCCGATCGTGGAGGCGAATGGATCCACGACGGCGGGTTCCGGGACTTTCGTCGTCTCCAGGTGCAGTCCATAGGAGGTGAATAGCTCGATGATCGCGGAGGTGATGAAACCGTCTATGCGGGTAATGAGCGTATCGTTCACGCGGACCTCCCATCCGATGGAAATCGTCGACCTTCATTTCAATAATAGGCCGAATTCATCTCCGGCGCCCGACGAGAGCGGTCCGATATCAGCTATCCTTCAAACCGGGTGGGGCGCACGCCATGTTCCTGCTAAACCTGCTTTGGTGGCTCGTCCCCCAGGCCCTCATCGCGCTGTTCGGAGTTTGTCTTTCCGCCTCTGCCCTCGGCCGATGCCCTCCCTCCAGCGGGAAAACCATCGCCAACCTCAACGCGCTCTATTCGATGGGTTCGCTCTGGTCCCGGAATAAGCGGCATTGAATCCGTCTTTAAGTTAACAAGTTATTACATTGGAATAATTTAAACTATCTGAAAAAGCAAAGTGAAAACCTTACCAAATTTTCTTTACAGCTAAGCAAAGCCATGTTAATCTTTCCCCGGGCAGCCTTGCTCATCCGAGGAGGAGACCGTGCATCCAGACCGCAGCAGCCATCAACGACGACGGAACAGGCATGATTCTTTCGTCGCCCTCGGCTTTGTCCTACCCAGTCTCTTGGGCTTCCTTATCTTCTACGCCTTTCCCCTGCTCCGAGGGCTCTACTTGAGTCTGACCGACTGGGACCTTTTGAGCGACGCCAGCTTTGTCGGGCCCGAGAATTATCGCAGCCTTCTCGTAGACGATCAGTTCTGGAACGCCCTCGCGGTCACCTTCCAATACGTGCTCTGGAATATTCCGATCCAGACGGTCATCGCGATGGGCCTCGCGTTGATCATGCGTCGGCTCAAGTCCTCGAGCCTGATCAAGGGCGCCCTCATCGTGCCCTGGTTCCTCCCCAATGTCGTCGTCGCTCTCCTCGCTCTGGTCGTGCTCGATCCCTCGATCGGCATCGTCAACGCGGGCATCAAGGCCCTGGGCCTGCGTCAGCTCAACTTCATGACGACGACCCAGCTCGCGATGCCCACGATCGCCGCGATCAATACCTGGAAGTTCATGGGTTACACGGCCCTGATAATCTTCGCCGGGCTTCAGGCCATCCCGCGGGAGGTGGACGAGGCCGCGCTAATCGACGGCGCGGTGGGATGGACAGCCTTCTTCAAGATCACGTTGCCGCTGCTCCGCCCCGTCCTTGCCTTCGTGGTCGTCACTTCGGTCATCGGCTCCTTCCAGGTCTACGACACGGTCGCCGTAGCGACGAGGGGAGGGCCGGTGAACTCGACTTGGGTGCTCAACTTCTTCATCTTCAAGAACGCTTTCGAGGGATATCACATGGGTTACGCCGCGGCGGCGTCCATGGTCCTCTTCGTCCTCTTGGCCGGCGTGGGCTTCGCCCAGGTCCGGATGATGCGCGCCGGCGAAGCGGCGGACTAAAGGGAGGGGAAACATGAGACAGGTACGGCGGCCCACAAAGACGCTTTTCATCCTCACGACCGCAATCGCGCTCTTCGTCACCCTCTTTCCCGTGCTGTGGGTGGTGAGGATGTCCTTCACGCCGAATAAGCTGGTCCTATCGAGCGCCGGTCGGCTCCTACCCACCGAGTTCACGGCGACCAATTACCTGCGGGTCCTCGGCCGGATCGACAGCGCGACGGCGGTCAAGCTCGGGGGCTCGGGACAGAAGATCAACTTCTTCCGCTTCCTCGCCAACTCCCTCCTGGTGTCTTCCATAGTGACGCTCTGCCAGGTGCTCTCTTCGGCGGCGGGAGCCTACGCCTTCGCCCGCCTGCGCTTCCCGGGCCGGAAAGCGCTTTTCGCCACCTACATCGCCGCTCTCATGGTCCCCACGATAGTGATGACCATCCCCAACTTTATCCTGATACGGAGCCTGGGCTGGCTCAATACGTACATGGGGATCATGGCTCCCGCCCTCCTGATGACGCCCTACTCGGTCTTTTTTCTCAGGCAGTTCTTCCTGGGGATCAACCGCGAGCTCGAGGAAGCGGCGTACATGGACGGGGCGGGCAAGTTGAGGGTCTTCTTCAAGATCATCCTGCCGATGAGCGCGGCCTCCCTGACGACGCTCGCGGTCATCTGTTTCGTCGGGCAATGGAACGATTACATGTGGCCGCTGATCGTCGGCAAGGACGAGTCGGTGCGGATGCTGACCGTGGCCCTGGGCGTATTCAGGTCCCAGACGCCGCAGGGTAGCCCCGACTGGGGCGGCCTGATGGCGGGCACGACGATGGCCATCCTGCCGACCGTCGCGCTCTTCGTCGCCCTGGGCCGTAGGATAGTCGATTCGGTCAATTTCTCGGGCTTCCGTTAATTCGAATATTCCCCCTAGGGGAACGAGCGATACGAAGGATAAAGGAGACGAACATGCTCAAGACATTTCGCAAGCTGGCGCTGTCCATGGCGATGCTCGCGGCGGCCGCGGGGGGCCTTTCCGCGGAGGCCGTGACGCTGAAGTACTTCCTGTGGGACGCGAATCAGCTGCCCGCCTACCAGAAGGCGGCGGACGATTTCATGGCCCAGAATCCCAATATTAGGATCGTCATCGACCAGGCTGGCTGGAACGACTACTGGACCGGCCTCCAGACCTCGATGGTAGCGGGCACCGCGCCGGACGTCTTCACCGACCATTTGGCCAAGGTCACGGACTTCGCCAACAAGGGCCAGCTCGTCGACATCGCCCCCCTCGTAAAGAGGGACAAGGTCGACACCTCGATCTACCTCCCCGGCCTGGCCGACCTCTGGACCAAGGACGGCAAGCGCTGGGGCCTGCCCAAGGACTGGGACACCATCGCCATCGTCGTCAACAAGGACATGCAGAAGGAGGCCGGCGTGACCGACGCCGAGCTCGCCAACCTGACTTGGAATCCCAAGGACGGCGGGACCTTCGGCAAGGTGCTGGCCAAGCTGACTCTGGACAAGAACGGCAACAACGGCCTTTCCCCGAAGTTCGACCCGAAGAAGGTCGTGCGCTATGGCATGGAGATCCAGCACTCGGACGACCGCGGCCAGTCCCAGTTCAGCTGCCTCGCCCTCTCGACGGGCTGGTACTACACCGACGGCACCTTCAAGGCTAACTATCACTACGACGATGCCCGCTTCGTCCAGACCATCCAGTGGATGCTCGACATGACGAAGAAGGGCTTCATCTGCCCCTACGAGGCGACCGGCCTCTCCAACTCCAGCCTCTTCCCGGCGAAGCAGGCCGCTTCGACCCTCGACGGCTCCTGGATGATCGGCTACTACGCTAACACCGTCGATTTCCCCGTCGCCTTCTACCAGACCCCCATCGGGCCCGTCGGCCGCAAGAGCATGACGAACGGCCTCGCCGACTCGATCTGGATTGGCTCCAAGCACAAGGAAGAGGCCTGGAAGTGGGTCAAGTACCTCGCCAGCGCCGAGGCCCAGAAGACGATCGGCACCTTCGGCGTCGTCTTCCCCGCGGTCAAGGCCGGCACGGACAACGCCCTCGCCGCCTATAAGGCCAAGCAGATGGATGTCTCGGCCTTTACCGAGCTCGCGACGGGCAAGGGCACGACCTTCGTCTACCCCGTGCTGGACAACGGTGTCAAGGTTCAGGAGATAATGACCCAGGCCTTCGACACCATCTTCCTCGGCAAGGGCGCGGTGGCGCCGACCCTCAAGGCCGCGAACGCCAAAGTCAACGCCCTTTTTAAGTGATAGAGTGATAAAGTGCTAGTTGGCGGGGGCGAGCGATGCGCGATGAGCGCGTCGGGCGCCCCCGCTCTCCGGAGGGACGCATGAGCATCGAGTATTCGCCGGAAG
>JAEWSV010000604.1 GCA_023398155.1 Spirochaetota bacterium | reverse complement strand
GCCCTCGGCCGTTGGACGCTACGTCGCGCTCCGCGTGGGCGGGGAGGATGACCTCGCCGCCTACGACGGACTCAGGAAGGCGGGAGAGCCCCGCGTGCTCGCGGACGCCCGGGTGGAGGGTTCCGCGGGGGGCACCGGCGTCGCCGTACCGCCGTCCCTGGTCCGGCCCCTCGCCGAGCGGGGCGGGCTCTGGCTCGCGGGCGGCCTCGGTCCCGCGGGAAGCTCGCCGCTTCCCGTCGGCGAGGCCATCGCCGCCTACGCCCCCGAATTGATCGACGCTTCCAGCAAACTGGAGGCGGGCGCGGGTCGCAAGGACCCCCTGCTTATGGAACGCTATTTCAAGGAGATAGAACAACATGCGCGATGAAGGAAGGTCGATGGCAGCCACCGCCGCGGCGGGACGGCGGTCCAAGGACGGATATTTCGGCCCCTACGGAGGCCGTTATGTCCCCGAGGTGCTCAGGAGCGCCATAGAGGAGATCGAGGCCGCCTTCGAGGCGGCAGTCGCCGACCCCGGTTTCCTCGCGGAGCTGGACCGCCTTCGCGCCGACTTCATCGGCAGGCCGACGCCGCTCCTCCACGCGGAGAACGCTTCCCGCCTCCTCGGCGGGGCGGACCTCTACATCAAGATGGAGGGACTCGCCCACACGGGAGCGCACAAGATCAACAACGCGATCGGCCAGGCTTTGCTGGCCAAGCGTATGGGCAAGCGAAGGGTGATAGCGGAGACCGGCGCGGGGCAGCACGGCGTGGCCACGGCCGCCGCTTGCGCTAAGCTCGGCATCGAATGCGTCGTCTATATGGGGTCGGTCGACGTCGACCGCCAGCAGCCGAACGTGGCGACCATGGAACTCTACGGCGCCAAGGTCGTGCCGGTCGCCTCGGGCTCGCGCACGCTCAAGGACGCCATCAACGAGGCGTTCCGCGACTGGGCCGCGAGCTTCGCCGACACCTTCTACATCATCGGCTCGGCCCTCGGCCCCTCTCCCTACCCGGACATGGTCCGGACCTTCCAGTCCATCGTGGGTAAGGAGACTAAAAAACAGCTCGAAGAGCGGGGCGTGGAGCCGGAGGTCCTCGTGGCGTGCGTGGGCGGCGGCTCCAACGCGATCGGTTTCTTCGAGCCGTATCTTGACACGGAGTCGCCGCGCCTCGTGGGCGTGGAGGCCGGCGGCGTGGGGCCGAACCGGGGCGAGCACGCTTCCCGGATGACCGGGGAGGGCGCGCGGACAGGCATCGTCCACGGCTACAAGAGCCGGTTCCTCCTGGACGACGACGGGCAGGTGGCCGAGACCCGGTCCATCTCCGCGGGCCTCGACTATCCCGGCATCGGGCCCGAGCTCGCCAGCCTGGGCAGGTCCGGCCGCGTGGAATTCCGGCGCGCCACCGACGCTGAAGCCTTGGAGGCGCTCGCCTTCTTGGCTCGGACCGAGGGCGTCGTCTTCGCCCTGGAGAGTGCCCACGCGGCGGCGGCGGCCATTTCGCTCGCCCGCTCCCTCCGGCACGGCAAGTCCGTGGTCGTCAACATGTCGGGCCGCGGCGACAAGGACCTCTTCATCACCGCCCCCGTGTTCCGGCCCGCCGAGTGGAAAGCCTTCCTGGAACGTGAACTCGCGAACCTCGCTTCTCTCGAAGGCGGCGAACGATGAGCGCCGGACGCATCTCCCTCATGGCTCACCTCGTGGCCGGATACCCCGACGCCTCCGGATGCCGTGCCGTCGCCGACGGACTCGTGGAAGGCGGCGCGACGTACTTAGAGGTCCAGATTCCCTTTAGCGATCCGAGCGCCGACGGCCCCGCCATCCGGGACGCCTGCTCGGCCTCCCTGGGCCGCGGATACTCCGTGGCTGATTCCTTCGCCTTCATCGCCGAACTCCGCGCCGCCTATCCGGACATCCCCGTTTTCGTGATGGCGTACGCGAGCCTCGTCGCCACGCCCGGAGCGGACGCCTTCGCGGCGACCTCGAAAAGCGCCGGGGTTACGGGCCTCATCGTCCCCGATCTTCCCTTCGACGCGGACGAGGGCCTGGCCGAGGCTTGCGGCCGTTGCGGCCTCGTTTCGGTGCCGGTCGCGGCGCCTTCCATGCGGCGCGAACGGCTCGCCGCGATGGCCGGCCTCGGGCGGCCCTACCTCTACGCTGCCCTCCGCGCCGGCATCACCGGTTCCGCCACCGCGATCGGCGAGGACACCGTCGCCTTCCTCGCGGCGGCGGGAGCCGGCGGCTCGAAGGTCCTGGGCGGCTTCGGCATACGCTCGGGAGCGCAGGCGCGATCCGTCTCGCCCTACGCCCACGCGGTGGTCGCGGGGTCCGTCTTCGTGAACGCCGTGGCCGAGGTCGTCGCTGCCCAGAGCGCGAGCCGGAAGGCCGATTATCCGGGGTCCCCGCGCGTGCGCGACGAAGCCATCCGGCGCGCCGTACGGGAGAAGGCCGCGGATATAACGAAGGGTTGAGCCATGGGTGCCGATGGGCCGATCATCGAGGTAGCCGCCGAGGGCGAACTGCCGGAAATCCTCGCCCTGCAGAAGCTCGCGTTCCTGGACGCGGCGAGGGAATGCGGAGATTATTCGATACCGCCGCTCGTTCAGACCTTGGAGGAGCTGCGGGAGGAATGCCGCCGGGATTCGAGCGGCGCGTCGACGCTCGTCCTCGTCGCCCGCGTCGGGGAAAGGCTCGTCGGGACGGTCCGGTCGCGGCGGAAGGGGGAGACCTGCATGGTCCTCCGCCTCGCCGTGCACCCGGACTTCCGTCGGCGGGGCGTCGCGCGCTGTCTGGTCGCCGAACTAGAGCGGCGAAACCTCATCGCCATCCCCGCGCCGACCCGCTTCGAACTGTTCACCGCCGCCTCAGCCCGGGGCGCCGTGGCCCTCTACGAGGGCTGCGGCTACCGCGCTTTTCGCACGCACCAGCCGGAAACGGGACCTCTGTTGGTCTACATGGAAAAGGCCGCGGCCTCCTGAGGAGTGGGCGCATCGTCGGATTTAGCGTAATAAAAAGCCGCCCGGTTTCCGCGGGCGGCTTCGATTCGATGAATGTTCGGAGCCTTACTTCGCTTCTATGAGCTTGGCCAGGGCTTCGGCGGTGAAGCCGAGGTGAGCGGCCACCTTGTCGGCGGGGCCGGACTCGCCGAAGCGGTCCAGGGACATGATGTCTTCCACCTTCGCCCAGCGCTCCCATCCGGCGCGGATGCCGGCCTCGCAGACTACGACCCGCGTTCCCGGCGGGACGACGGAGTCGCGGACGGCCGCGGGCTGCGCCTCGAAGAGTTCGCGGCTCGCCATCGACACGA
>JAEWSV010000600.1 GCA_023398155.1 Spirochaetota bacterium | reverse complement strand
TCTTCATCTTCTGCAGGACGAACGCGGAGATCTCCTGCGGAGAATATGCCTTACCGGAGATGTCGACGCGTACGTCGTCGCCCTGTTCCATGACTTTGTACGGAACGAGCTTCATTTCGCTCGAAACTTCCGAGTAGCGCCTTCCCATGAAGCGCTTGATCGAATAGACCGTGTTCTCGGGGTTGGTGATCATCTGGTTCTTGGCGGGCTGACCGACGACTCGTTCGCCCTTGCCGGTGAAACCGACGATAGACGGGGTGGTGCGCCCGCCCTCGGAATTCTGGATGACGACGGGTTCTCCGCCTTCAAGCACGGCTACGCACGAGTTCGTGGTGCCGAGGTCTATTCCGATGATTTTACCCATGTTGGACTCCTTCTAACGCGTCTCGAAACGCTCCCGTCTCGAAATATACTAAGATTTAGCTCCGGTCGTCGCGTCGGCCGTGCCGCCGTGCGCGTCGGCCGTGCCGTCGGCGGCTACGCCGTCAACCCCGGATTCGCCGAGGGGCATAAGCACTTTCACCTTGGCGCAGCGGACCACGCGGTCCTTGAGGGTATAGCCCCGCTGGAAATCCTCTCCGACCGTCGGCTCCGCTACCTCGCCGACCTTTTCCATCATGATCGCTTCATGGCGATTCGGGTCGAAGCGCTCCCCCGCCGAATCGAAGCGGACGAGGCCCCACTTGGCCTCGAGCTGGGTGACCAAGCGCCGTTCTATCAGGCTGATGCCTTCATGGAGATTGCCGTAGTCGCGGGACGACTCGGAAGATTTGATGGCCCGTTCGAAATCGTCGATGATCGGGATCAAGTCGAGCAGCAGGGCTTGGTTGGAGAAATCGATCGCTTCTTGCTTTTCCCGGTTCATGCGTTTGCGGAAATTCTCGAAGTCCGCGGCCTTACGGAGATATTGGTCCTTGAGCGCGGAATTCTCCGCCTCCAATGAAGCTATCTTGGCCCCCAATTCATCGCGGAGAGCGGAGAGAACCTTCTCTACGTCGGCCGTCTCCCTTGGGGATCCGGAAGCCTTCATCGCTTCCCCGGCGTCGCCGCCTTCGGCGATCGCGGCGTTCTCTCGTTCTTGCCCGGGCACGCCGTCGCCTTCGGAGCGTTTCTTCTCCGTATGCCGATCGCTTCCGTGAGCGTTTTGCTTAGACATCGATCCATCCTGTGTGTGTTTTGTACGAAAATAGCGATCCGACGCCCCGCTCGTCAAGAACAATCCGCCGTACCCAACCGGTGGTCATTTGGCCGGAAACAGGGTATCTTCAATAAGAAGGAGCGGAACATGCCGATCATTGAACTCACCGACGTGCGCAAAACCTATCCCCTCGGCAAGGTCCATGTGGAAGCCGTAAAAGGCGTCAGCTTCAGCATCGATAAAGGAGAGTTCATCTCCATCGCCGGTCCGTCGGGTTCGGGCAAATCGACGATCCTCAACATGATCGGCCTCATAGATTCCCCGACCTCGGGCGAGGTGCATATCGAAGGGCGGAAGGTGTCCGGCTTGAACGACCGCGAACTCACGACCCTCCGCCACGACACCATCGGCTTCATCTTCCAATCCTTCAACCTCGTGCCGGTGCTCAACGTGTACGAGAATATCGAGTTTCCCCTCCTACTCGGCAAGCAGAAAATGCCGAAAGCCGAAAAGAAGGATTGGATCGATTTCCTCATCCGGGAAGTGGGCCTGGAACAGTGGCGCAAGCACCGGTCCAATGAGCTCTCGGGCGGCCAACGCCAGCGGGTCGCCATTGCCCGCGCGCTGGTCTGCAAACCGGCCATCGTTCTCGCCGATGAGCCCACGGCCAACCTGGATTCGGCAACCGGAGAACAGATCATCGAATTGATGAAGAAGATGAATCGGGAGATCCAAACCACGTTCGTCTTTTCTACCCATGATATGAAGATCGTCGATATCGCGGATCACGTCATTCGCCTCAAGGACGGCCTCGTGACGGAGAATTTCAAGAAGGAGGCTGCGGCGGTCCGGTAAGAGGAATAAGAATCCATGCCGTACACCCCCATTGGGCGGGAGTCGGTTAAACCGAGAAAGGAAGAAGGTGCCCGTGAAACCGAATTACAATGCTGAGAAAAGACGCAGGGAATTGGATAAAAAGAAGAAAAAAGAGGAAAAGGAACTCAAGAAGAAGCTTCGGCGCGAGGCGATCGCCCGGGGAGAGGACCCCGACGCAGACGGAGTGTCCGAGGACGACGCGGACGAGGACGAAACCGAAAGCGCCGAACCGTCCGGTGGGGCCGAAGCCGACGTCTGACCGTTCGCCCAGGCCGGCGGCATCCCGGAAGCCTGGCGAACGACCTCTACGCTAGAAGAACAGGTGGAAGACGTACTGGTCCGCGAGGACCAGGATGCCTATCGCCCCGACATAGATAGCGAAGCCTTTCATCGAACCTTCGCGGATGATCTTCATCATGAATTTCACCGCGAAGACGCCGACGGCGGCAGCGACGAGGGTCCCCGCCACGAGGGGAATCCCGACGCCCTCCCCTCCGCCGACGGCCCCGCCTTCGACCAGGTCCTTTCCTTGGAAAACGACCGCCCCGAGAATGGCCGGAATGGACAGCAGGAACGAGAACCGCGCAGCGAAGGACCGGTCCAGTTTCCGCGACAAGGCTCCGGCTATCGTGAGTCCCGATCGGGAGATCGCGGGCATGATAGCGATGCCCTGGAGGACGCCGATGATGATCGCGTCCAACCAACTCATCTCGCCTTCGCCCCTTCCCTTTTCCGCGCCCGCGGCGAGCCGTTCGGCGACCAGGAGCACAGCGGCCGTCGCGAGGAATTCCCAGCCCAGCGTGGAACCGGAGTGGAAGGCGGCCTCGATCATGTCCTTAAAGAGGAGGGCGATGGCCACCGTCGGGATCGTCGCGACCACGAGGAGCGCGGTGAGCCGCTGGAAGGGCCGCTTGAGCAAGGCCCAAATGTCTTTCCGGAGAACGATGAACACCGCGACGAGGGTGCCGAGGTGGAGCATCGTGTCGAAGAGGATGGCCGGCTCCGTGACGCCGAGCAGCTTCTGCGCGAGTACGAGGTGGCCTGAGCTGCTCACCGGAAGGAATTCGGTCAATCCCTGAACGAGGCCGAGGATGACGGCTTCGATTACGTTCATTCGATGCTCCTTGAGATAAATACGTGCACTTCATCATATCCGCGTCGACGGAAACGTGCCAACCACCGGGCGATGGTACGCTCGTATCCGAACCGTCGAAGCGGCGCTCAGAGGGAGGCGACGCAGGCGTCCACGGCTGACAGGAGTTCGCCGCGTTTCCACGGCTTTTGGATGAAGGCGTCCAGCCGCAAGCTTTCCCGCACCTTGGCTATCGATTCCGGGTCGATGTGGCCCGAAATGATGATGCAGCGAACCTCCGGATGCCGTCGCTTCACGTCCGCCAGGAAGGCGTCGCCCTTGATGCCGGGCATGAGCCAGTCGGAGATGATCAGGATGATCCGCACGCCCTCTTCCGCGAGCTCGTCGATTATTCCGTTTGCGTCCGTCGCGTTGAGGGCAGCTTCCAACAGGAACTGATCCCCGTACTTCGCCCGCAATTCTTGTTTCAAGGCCATGAGGATGATGGCCTCATCGTCGACCAATAGGATAGCGCCTTTTTTACTCACTTTTTTGCTCCATCACCTGCAGGATCGCCGTAAACCGGGTCCGCCCCGGACGGCTCTCGAATTCGATTGTAGCTCCGATCTCATCCAATATCCTTCGGCAAATGGCCAGGCCGAGCCCCGTACCCTCGCCCTCCTTCTTCGTGGTGAAGAAGGGCTCGAAGATGTGCGGTCGGATGGAATCGGGGATGCCGGGGCCGTCGTCGATAACCGAAACGGCCACCGACTCGCCGTCGCCGACGGACTCCAGGACAAGCTCCAATCGGCCGCGGTAATTCATCGCGTGGATCGCGTTGCTTATGAGGTTCATCCAAACCTGGTTGAGCCGATCCGGGTGGCACACAACCGGCGGAACCTCGGCGAAGCGACGCACGATTTCCACCCCGTTCTTCATGGGATTCCTCAGGATCGTCAGCACCGTTTCCAACTGGGACCGGATATCGGCTGACGAACAGGCCTCTTTATGTCCTTGTCGGCTATACGTCTTGAGCGCCAGCACGACCTGCGCGGCCTTGTCCGCAGCCATGCGGACGACGAGGTTGGATCGGATGATCGATGAGATGCGGTAGGCAGCGTCGACGATCGCCGAGAAACGGGGAAGCCGCGCGAGATCGCCGAGCTCGTCCTTCGAACCGGTGTACCCGATCTCCACGAGCTGATCGGAGAGCAGCGCCGATTGATCCATCCCCGATCGCTCCAAGACGGTTCGGTACGCCTTGCGTAGCTTCCGCTCTTCCATGCTCCCCTCCTCAAGGCCATCGCGCGGAAGATTCCCGAGAAGCGAGGCGAACGCCCGCGTCTCGCCATCATCCAGCGACCTATAGAGCGGGAAGAGATCGACGAGGGAGGCCGCGGCCTCCGAGCCCGAAGCGCTCGACGAAAGGATGGCGCCGAGCGGCGTGTTGAGCTCGTGGGCCAGGCCCGAGACGAGTTGGCCGAGCGCGGCCATCTTCTCGGATAAGATTATCTTTTCCTGCGACTCTTTGAGCCCGGCGAGCGCCGCCTCCAGATCCCGGGTACGCTGCTCCACGCGGATTTCCAGCTCGGCGTTCAGGAGACGGAGTCGATCATCAGCGGCGACGCGATCGGAAATGTCGACGCCCACCCCCATGAGGTACGTTTTACCGTCCGCTTCGAACCGCGTCCCGGTCAGGAGGTAGGGAATCCGCCGGCCGTCTTTCGCGACGAGCGGGGCTTCTACCTTGCCGGCGCCCTCCCGCATCACCGTCTCGATCGCCGCGATCACCGCATCCTCCGCTTCTTTCACGTGCCATTCCAGCACATGGCGATCGCGCAGCTCCTCTCCCGTGAAGCCGAAGGCGGTCTCGTGGTTGCGGTTCCAGTATCGCATCCTGAGCGAAGGGTATTCGTAGAGATAGAAAATGCCCGGAAGGCTATCCAGGACCGCGGCGGTGAAGGCTCGCTGCGATCGGACTTCCGCCTCCGCCCGCTTTCGCTCCGCGATGTCGGTGAATACCGCGGCCATGCTGTTCGGCTTAGTCCGGAAGGCGATCACCTCGAAGGCGCCCCGGATCTCGCCGTCCGCGTAGTCGACTTGTTCCGTCGTCCAAGGGATTCCTTCCGTCGCGACCGCGCGATACCGGGCGGGAATCTCCGTCGCAGCCAGGGGCGGGAACGCCTCTTCCAATGTCTTTCCCACTAAGAGCGAATGATCCATGCAGAGGATACGGTCCGCCGAGGGA
>JAEWSV010000588.1 GCA_023398155.1 Spirochaetota bacterium | reverse complement strand
CCTCGGGGCCGTCGTCAACCAGCTCCTCATCACGCTCACGGTGTACGGACTCACCGCCTTCTTCGTGATGAAAGCGGCGTCCCTCTCCGTGGAGATCAATAAAGACCTACAGGCGGAACGCGCCATCAACGCCGATCGCCTGCGCCGATTGTCCTCGGTGGTGGAGGGCGCGGGAGTGAACCTGAAATCGATGGGAGCCCTGGCCTCCCGCGTGGACGATATCCGCGCGCTCATCGCCGACGCCGCCGCCTCCATGCACGCCATCGAAGAACGCGTCGCCGAACTGGAGCGGGCTTCGGACAGTTCGCTGGACGCCGCGGTGAGCATCGGAGAGCGGATCCAAGAACTCAACAAGAGCATCGAGGAAGAATCGGCCGCCCAGATCCAATCCTCGGCTTCCATCAACCAGATGGTCGCCTCCATCCGTTCGGTCGCGGACTCCTCTTCCCGCAGGCGTTCTTCCATGGAGACCCTGTCCGGCACGGCCGACGACGGGATGAAGCGGCTGGACGTCCTGCTCGGCCTCATCTCGCGGATCGAAGGGTCGATCGGTTCCATACAGAGCATGGTCGGCGTGATCAACGCCATCGCCGGGTCCACGAACCTCCTGTCCATGAACGCGGCGATCGAGGCGGCCCATGCGGGGGAAGCCGGCCGCGGGTTCGCGGTGGTGGCCGAGGAAATCCGCAAGCTCGCCGACACCTCGGGAAAGAACGCCAAAGAGATCGGCCGTCAGCTCAAGGAAGTCATCCAAGTGATCACGAGCGCGGCGGAGGAAAGCGGCCACACGCGCGATTCCTTCTCCGAAATCCGCTCGGAAATCTCAGGCGCCATCGACGCCTTCCAGGAGATCACGAGCGCCACCGGCGAACTCGCCGAGGGCGGCCGCCAAATCCTGGAGGCGCTCCGGACCCTGAGCGAGATGTCCGGCCGCGTGAAATCGGGCGGAGAAGAGATCAGCAGCGCGGGCACCACCCTGGAAACCCTCCAGCGCAGTTCCCGCGACGTGCTTTCCTCCCTCCGGCAGGACGCG
This sequence comes from Spirochaetota bacterium, assembly GCA_023398155.1. Taxonomy (GTDB): domain Bacteria; phylum Spirochaetota; class Spirochaetia; order Treponematales; family Breznakiellaceae; genus JAEXTK01. The sequence continues at coordinate 2,935 of JAEWSV010000588.1, read as the reverse complement.
GCCGTCGTCGATGAAAAGAACGGCTCCGTCCTAGCCGCCGCGGACGCGGTGGCGGCTATCGGCGAGGAGGGCGTCAAGAACGCCGAGGAACTCCAACGCCGCACTGCCGCCGTCGGCGCTTGAGAGCGCCGCGGGTTCGCCGCACTTCCGCGGCCGCCGCGCGGCCGCCGCCTGCGCTTGAGAGCGCCGCCGGATGTTGAAAATCGCGGATGCGATTTTCAACATCCTTCAGGTCGCCGCGAGGCCGCGCTCGATGTCGGCGATGATGTCGTCGATGTCCTCGATGCCGATGGAGAGGCGCACGAGGTCCGGCGTGAGGCCGCCCTCCTTCTGCTGTTCTTCCGAGAGCTGGGAGTGCGAGGTCGTGGCCGGATGCAGGGCCAGGGATTTCGCGTCTCCTACGTTCGCGAGGTGGGAGAAGAGGGTGAGGGCTTCGATGAATTTCTCGCCGGCGGCCTTGCCTCCCTTCACGCCGAATACCACCATCCCGCCGAAGCCTTTCTTGAGGTACTTTTCGGCCGTCTCGCGGCTCGGATCCCCCTCCAGTCCGGGGTAGCGGATCCAGGCGACCTTGGGGTGCTTCTTGAGGTAGCGCGCCACCGCCAATGCGTTCTCGCTGTGCGTCTTCATGCGGAGGGGGAGGGTCTCTATGCCCTGGAGGAAAATCCAGGCGTTGTCGGGCGAAAGGCAGGCGCCGAGGTTCCGGAGGGGAACGGTGCGGAAGCGGAGGGCGAAGGCGATCTTGCGTAGCTCGGGGGGAAGGTCCGCGGCCCAGCGGAGGCCGTGGTAGTTCTTATCCGGCTGGTTGAAGAGGGCGAACTTCGGCTTGGACCAGTCGAAGGTCCCCGCGTCGGTGGCGATGCCGCCGATGGCGGTCCCGTGGCCGCCGAGCCACTTGGTGAGCGAGTTGATCACGATGTCCGCGCCGTGCTCGATCGTCTTGAGCAGGTAGGGCGTGGTGAAGGTCGCGTCCACCACGAGCGGCAGGTCGTGGGCGTGGGCGATCTTGGCGATGGCCTCGATGTCGGTCACGTCCAGGACCGGATTGCCTATGGCCTCCACGAATACGAGCCGCGTCTTCTCGTTAATGGCCTTCTCGAAACTGGAGGGATTCTTTACGTCGGCCCAGCGGGGCGTGATACCGAGGTCGGGTAGGATGGCGTCGAACATCGTGTAGGTGCCGCCGTAGAGGTTGGAGGCCGAGACGATCTCGTCTCCGGCGCGCGCGATCGTGATGATCGTGTTGAAGATCGCCGCCGTTCCCGAGGCCACCGCCACGGACGCCGCCCCGCCCTCCAGGCCGGTTACCGTATTTTCAAGTATTTCCGTCGTCGGGTTGCCGAGCCGGGTATAGATATTCCCGAATTCCTTGAGGGCGAACAAGTTCGCCGCGTGCTCGGTACTTTTAAACACGAACGAACTCGTGCGGTAGATGGGCGTCCCGCGCGAAAGCGTGGTCGGGTCCGGCTTTTGCCCGCCGTGTACCGCGTCGGTCGCGAATGCTCTGCCTATTTCCTGCGCCATGTCGTCCTCCCCTAAATAAGACTAATATGATCTAGATAGTATGATTTATAAATGGAATAAATATACATGTCAAGGCTGACGGGTGCATGATTTCAGAAAATATATGCATTATCGGTTCTTCGCGGCCGCATTCTCATCGCTCCGGTTGGTTTTCGTGGACAGACCGCCGGCTGCCGGGTAGTATGGCCGAAGGATATGCCTAAACGACGCGAACGCCGGTCCGATTCCCCCGGCGACGACAAATTCTACCCCCTGGACAACAGCGCCGTGTTCATGGCCGCGATCGCCGGCGCGTCCGGCCCCTTCGTTTTCCGTCTCTCCTGCGAATTGGACGAGACGATACGCTTGCGGGAACTGCAGGATGCCCTCGCCGCGCTGGCGCCTCGGTTCCCCTTCCTGTTCGCCGTCCTCCGCTCGGGCGTCTTCTGGCATTACCTGGACCCCGACGATAGGCCGCCGGCCGTGGAGGCGGAAGCCCGCTCCCCCGCGCGCCCCATCCGCCGCGGAAGGTCCCTCGTCCGGGTGACCGCCTACGGCCGGCGCATCGCCTGCGAATTCCACCACGCGGTGACCGACGGCACGGGCGCCGTCGCCTTGATGCGTTCCCTGCTCGCGGAATATTTCATCCGCCGCGGTCTCGTCGTCGATCCGGTCGGGACTCTCTTCACCGGCATTCCCCGACCCTGCGAACCGGTGGACCCCCAAGAGGAGGAGGACGCGTACGCCCGCGTCTTCAAGCCGACGGCGACCGTCCCCGACCGGAGCCCCCAGGCTTTCCGCCTGAGCGGTAAACGCCGCGTTGCGGGATACCGGGAAACCGTGGCCGTCGTGCCGCTCGCCCAGGCCCTCGCAGCGGCCAAAGAGCGCGGCGCGTCCCTCACCGAATTCCTCGCGGCCGTCCACCTGGCGACGCTCCAGGATATCAACGAAGCCCTGCCGCCCCGGCGGCGTCGCGGGGAACGGAAGGTCATCGCCCTCCAGATTCCCGTCAATCTCCGCAAAATCTACCCCTCGCGCACCCTACGCAATTTTTTCCTCTTCGCCTCTCCTTCCATGGACCTCCGGCTCGGACATTGGGAGTTCGACGAGATCCTCCGCCGCGTCCACCATCAGCTCAGGCTCGGCATGGAGGAAAAGGAACTCCTCCGCCAGCTCAAGCGCAACGTCGGCGGGGAGCGTAATCCCTTCGGACGGCCCATTTTCCTGCCGATCAAGAACATCGTGCTCAGGGCGATCAACGCGACCATCGGCGTCGGCGCTTATTCGGGGTCGCTCTCCAACATCGGAGCGATCGATCTTCCGGAGCCGGTCGCCTCGCACGTGGTCCGCTTCTCGCTCCTGCCTTCCCGCGCGCGTTCCACCGGCGCGAACGTCTGCCTCCTGAGCTGGAAGGACCGGCTGTATATCACCG
>JAEWSV010000570.1 GCA_023398155.1 Spirochaetota bacterium | reverse complement strand
TGACGACGGTGATGCCGCGCTCGGTAAAGAGGTCGCGCGCCCGGCTTCCCATGCCGCCGGCTATGATGAGGTTCACTCCCTTTTCGCCGAGCCACTTGGGCAGAAGCCCAGGTTCGTGCGGCGGCGGGACGACATCCTCGCGGCTCTGCACCTTGCCCGCAGCCTTGTCGGCGATAAGGATGGCGAAGGATGCGCAATGTCCGAAGTGGGTGGTCAGGCGGCCTTCCGCGAGCGGGACCGCGACTTTCAACGTTTCCATAGTTCCTCCGATAGGTGATTCCAGATAGCGGTAATTTGTTCGGCGACCGCCGAACCTTCGTTATGTTCGATGATGCTTTTCCCCTGAAGCTGGGCGCCGGTGATCTCAGTGTCGTAGGAGACGGAGCCGACGACCGACACGCCCGCTCTCTCGCAGGTCTTCTTGATATCCAGGGCGAGCGCGACGTTGATATCGAACTTGTTGATCACCACCGAGAGCGGCACCTTGAAGTGCTTCGTGAGCTCGATGACCCGCTCAAGGTCGTGCTTGCCGGACAGGCTCGGCTCCACCACCGCGACTGCCGCGTCCGCGCCGGTGATGGACGCGATGACGGGGCAGCCGATCCCCGGGCAACCGTCCACGATGATGTAGGCGGCGCCGACTTCTTCCGCTTTGGCTCGGGCCTCCCTCCGGACGAGGGTCACGAGCTTTCCGGAGTTCTCGGCTTCGGCGTCCAATTGGGCGTGTATGAGAGGACCGAACCGGGTGTCCGATACGTACCACGCCCCGCAGCGCCGGTCGGGAAACGAGATGGCCTCGGCTGGACAGAAGCGGACGCAGACGCCGCAGCCTTCGCAGGCGGAGACGGCGTACTTCCCGTCATCTCCGCGCCGCACGGCATCGAAACGGCAGAGCTCGGCGCATTTGCCGCACGCGGTACACTTCTCCGCGTCGATCACCGCCTCATGGCCGCTGATGAAGGCGTTCCGTTTCTTGATTTCAGGGGAAAGGATGAGGTGCAGGTCTGCCGCGTCGACGTCGCAGTCGGCGAAGACCGCGCCGGTCCCGGTTGCCGCCGGAATGCGCCTCTGGGCCGCGCCTCTTGAAGCGAGCGTCGCGAAGGCGGCCGCCATGCTCGTCTTTCCGGTGCCGCCCTTTCCGCTGATGATCACGAGTTCTTTCATGCTCGAACCCCGTCGTGGACGGCGGACGCGATATCGGCCAAGAGTTTTTCCATGAGGCGACGATAGCCGTGGGCTCCCGTCGGGGCGGCAGACGCCGCGTCCGGCGCCGTCGCGTCTACCGCGAGCAGGGCCTGTCCGGTCGAATAGGCTTCGGCGACCCGCCGGTCGTTCGGGATTTGGGCCAAGACGGGGATGCGTTCAGCCGCGCAGTACTTGAGGACTCGATCATCACCGACGTCGCATCGGTTGATGACAACGCCGAAGGGGACGCTCATTTTCCGTATCGTCGCGACGGCGAGCGTCAAATCGTGGAGGCCGAACGGCGTCGGTTCCGTCACGAGGAGGGCGAAATCGGAGCCGCGGACCGCGGTGACCATGGGGCAGGAAGTGCCCGGAGGACAATCGATGATCGTGAGGGAAAGGGTACTATCCGGATCGGCATCGTAGGACGCGGCCTGCTTTTTTACCGCCCTGATAAGAGGCGGCGACATCGCGTTCCCGACGTCGAGTTCGCCCTGGAGGAAACGGAGGTCGCCGTTCCGCCATTGGCGCAGGAGGCCGACCGCCTTGGGCTCCTCCCGTATCGCCTTCTCCGGGCAGACCAAGGCGCAGCCGCCGCAGCTGTGGCAGAGATCGGGGAATATCGTCACGTCTTTCTTGATGATGATGATCGCGTTAAAGCGGCAGATCTTCGCGCATTCGCCGCAACCCGAACACTTCGCTTCGTCCACGATGGGGATGGGGACGGTCACTTCGTGTTCGCATAGGGCGGCTTCCTCGGCCTCGTGGGCCAAGAACAGGGCGGCGTTCGGTTCCTCCACGTCACAGTCGAGCAGCGAGACCGGACCGGATGCGCTGAGCGCGAGCGCTACCGAGAGCGTCGTCTTGCCGGTTCCGCCCTTGCCGCTCGCCACGGCTATCCGCAGCGGCGTTTTAAGCCCAGTGGCTTTCGACATCGGCGCTCTCGGCCCTCTGCAGCTCGCCCTTCTTGAAGGCGTCGACGATGTCCTTCACCGCTCGGACTTCGCTGTGGTAGACGGCGATTTCCGCTTTTTGCAGCACCGAGAACGCCTTGGGCCCCGTGTGTCCTGTGATCAGGGCCACGACCCCGGCGTTCGCCACGTTCTGGGCGGATTGTATGCCCGCGCCCTGCGCCGCGTTCAGGTTCTGCGTGTTGTCCAGCAGTTCGAAAGTTCCGTTTTCCGTATCGTAGATCATAAAGCGCGCGGCCCGGCCGAAGCGTGCGTCCAGCATTGAGTCCAGAGTCATTCCGTCTACGGTTATCGCGACTTTCATGTTCGCTCCTTGATTTGAAAAGATGGCGCCTCGTCCGGTGGTAAGCCTTTGGGTGAAGGCGAGGCGCCCGAACCTCGCTTTTTTTTACTTGACGTCCTCGGCCGACCCGCTCGCGGTCCCCAACGCGTCGAGTCTTCCGCGGATCGCTTTTAGCTCTTCTTCGAGGTATTCCGCCCGGCGTTCCAGGTTCCAACGCTCGATGTCCGCGTTGGGCATCCTGCCGGGGGCGGGGGCGAACGGGACGGAGAGGGGATCGCGGCACCAGGCCATGCCGCTGCCAGAACCGCGCCCCCACCCCATACCGCGGCCCATTCCCTGGCCTCTTCCCCTCCCCCTGCCGCCATCGGCGTTCGCGAATCCCGGAATCCCGTGTCCGGCGCAATATCCGGCGCCTCGGCCGGTCATCGGGCCCCTGCCCTCCGGCCCCGTTCCATTTCCTCTCGGCATAGCAGCCTCCCTATAGCGACTTCATCGCTTCGAATTCTTGATCGACATTCCACGACACCGGCCGCGTCGCGCTCCGCGCCTTCTCCGCGCACAGGCGCAACCGGGCATGGAAAACTCTTCACTATCCAGTTCACTTTTTAGAAAGGCCCCAACGACCTGTTCGACTTCACCCGCGACGAAAGGATGCACCATGATGCCTTCCTCCCGGATCATCTCCTCGGCTTCGCAGGACATGGCGCCGCAAACCAGTTCATCGACGGCATGTTCGCGAAGGATGCGCGCGCGATCCCTCAGGTCCATGCCGGTCAAACCGACCGAGGTGAGGTCATGGCAGACGCCGTCACTGACATCCAGGACCATCACCGTCCCCGCGGAATCGAACACGGGAGCTATGCGGTGGTTCCAAACGGTTACGGCGAGCCTCATGGCTTGTATTTAGCAGCTTGCGTGCCAGGTCGAAGCGAGGAAAAAGGTGGACTATGGAGGCCCTTACGGCCGGAAGGAGAGGAGACGCGATGAATTAGTTGCGTTTACGCGACGCGGGAACGCGAACAGTCGCAATCCCGAGACTCATTCAATGTCTTTCCTAATGGCGTTTAGGTCGATCCCGAATTGCTTGAGCTTCCTGTACAAGGTTGCCTTGTCTATCCCCAATTCGTGGGCGGCGGAAGCGCACTTGTTCCCGTTGCGCCTGAGCGCATCGATGACGAGACGCCGTTCGAACTCGACCTTGCCCGCGCGGATATCCGCGCCTACCGTACCGTGCGCCGAATCGGCACGTTCCACGTGCGGACCGGATCCTTCGCGCCCGCCATGCGCCGCGGCTTCCACCATCGCTGGCGGAAGCAGTCCGACGTCGATCTCTTCATCCCCGCAGAGCACGACGGCCCGCTCTATCACGTTCTCCAACTCCCGGATATTCCCCGGCCATGCATAGGCGTAGAAAGCCGTGAAGACCTCGGGCGTGAAGGCCCGGATGGGCTTAAGCGCCGCCCGGGCGTACTTGCGCAGGAAAGCCTCCGCGAGTTGGGGAATATCCTCCACGCGCTCTCGGAGCGGCGGCAGCGCCAGGCTTATGACGTTGATCCGATAGTAGAGATCCTGCCTGAACAGCCCCTCCCGGACCAGCTCGGCGAGATTCTTGTTCGTCGCGCAGAGGATACGCGCGTTGGTCTTCTCGGTGGCCGTAGAACCCAGGGGCTCGTACTCCCGTTCCTGGAGGACCCGGAGCAGCTTCACTTGCAGGGATTGAGAGACATCCCCGATCTCGTCCAGGAAGAGCGTGCCGTTCTGCGCGAGCTTGAAGCGCCCCGCCTTGTCCTTGTCGGCCCCGGTAAAGGCGCCCCTCTTGTAGCCGAAAAGCTCCGACTCAAGGAGCGTGTCCGGTAGCGCCCCGCAGTTCACCGCGATGAAGGGGCCGTTCGCCCGATCGCTCAAGCGATGGATGGCGCGCGCAGTGACTTCTTTGCCCGTCCCCGTCTCCCCCTCTATAAGGACGGACGCCGAGCTGCCGGCTATCGTGGGCAAGAGTTCAATGATCCGGTGCATGGCCGGGCTACGGCTTGAGAACAACCCCTCGGCGCTCCGCTCCTGCAAGCGCTCCTTGAGCGCCTCGAGCTCCCTGAGGTCCCTGAACGTCTCCGCCCCGCCCGCGGTCTTCCCCTCCCCGTCGATGAGGAGGGCGGTGGATACGCTGATGGGTATCCGCTCACCCTTCGGATTCAGGCAGTATCCCTTTTTGTCGATGATCGGCTTCCCCGTCCTCATGGTGCGCCTGAGGGGGCATTCGCCCTCGCACATGTTGGACTTGAAAACCTCGTGGCAAAGTTTTCCGATGGCTTCTCCGCGATCGATCCCGGTGATGCGCTCCGCCGCCTTGTTGAAAGAGGTGACGCGCCACTCGGCGTCTACCGTGAAGACGCCGTCGGAGATGCTCTCCAGGATGATGTCGGTCATGGGAAGAGGGTACTACGATGCCGGGAGGGATTCAAGCAAGAGAGCAGGACTGACGAGGGAGACTTTTTCGCCGTTGATCACGTTTCCTTCAGCGTACGTTGGGTCGAAGTATTCGGCTTCATCTGCCCGAACGGCGCCCTTCCCTTCTTCCTCCGCCC
>JAEWSV010000551.1 GCA_023398155.1 Spirochaetota bacterium | reverse complement strand
CGGCTTCGGCCGCACCCGCCGCCGCGGTCGGCGGCGGTACGACGATCGGCGCGCCGGTCACCGGCACCATCGTCCGCTATTCCGCCAAGGAAGGCGAGAAGGTCGCCGTCGGCCAGACCGTCCTCATCATCGAATCCATGAAGATGGAGCTCGAGGTCAAGTCCACGAGCGCCGGCAACGTCCACTACCTCGCGCCCACCGGCACGCAGGTAGCCGCCCAGCAGCCCATCTTCGAGATCCTCGGCGCTCCCGCCCCGGTCCAGGCCGCCCCGGCTCCCGCCGCCGCGCCCGCTCCGGCCGCCGCGGCTGCCCCGGTCGTCGCCCCCTCCGGTTCTGGCACCGTCATCGCCGCGCCCGTGACCGGCACTATCATCCGATTCGCGGTAGCCGAAGGCGCGCAGGTTGCCTCGGGCCAGACCGTGATCATCATCGAATCCATGAAGATGGAACTCGAGATCAAGGCCACCGCCGCCGGTTCCATCCGTTTCCTCGTGCCCACGGGCACGCAGGTCGCCGCGCAACAGCCCGTGGCCGAGCTTCGCTAGAGAGGAAGTACATGCTGAACACCAAAAAAGACGCGGCTTCCGTCGCGAAGATCATGCTGGCGCTGCTCGCCGTCGCCTTCGTCTTCTCCTTCATGCCGACCGTGTTCGCCCAGGACGCGGCCGCCGCCGAGCCGCAGGAATACGCCTCGTGGAGCAATCCCGACGGCGTCATCAAGGGCAGCGAGACCACTCCTCGCATCTCGCTCAAGAGTTTCGCGATCAACATCTTGGAGACCACCGGCATCAGCGCCTTCATCCAGGATGTGAAGCAGAAGGAGACCCCCTCCGGCGACAAGATCACCATCTTCGGCTGGCAGGAACTCCTCATGATCGCCGTGGGATTCGTGATCGTCTACCTCGGCGGCGCCAAGAACTTCGAGCCGCTGCTGCTCCTACCGATCGGCTTCGGTACTATCTTCGTCAACATCCCCTTCGGAGGGATGGGCGAAGGCCACGGCATGCTCAACATCATCTACGAAGCCGGCGTCGGCAACGAGTTCTTCCCGCTGCTCATCTTCATGGGTATCGGCGCCCTCACCGACTTCGGTCCGCTCATCGCCAACCCCAAGACCGCCCTCCTCGGCGCGGCGGCCCAGTTCGGCGTCTTCGGCACCATGTTCGGCGTCGCGGCGTTCAACTTGGTCCCCGGCTTCAACTTCACCATGGAAGACGCCGGAGCCATCTCCATCATCGGCGGTGCCGACGGTCCTACGACCATCTATGTGGCCGCCAAGCTCGCCCCGCACCTCCTGGCGACGGTGGCGGTGGCCGCGTACTCGTACATGGCCCTCGTCCCTATCATCCAGCCGCCGATCATGAAGGCCCTCACTACCGATCATGAGCGAAAGATCCGCATGAAGCAGCTGCGCGAGGTCGGGAAGGTGGAGAAGATCCTCTTCCCGCTCACGTCGCTCGCGCTCGCCATCCTGCTGATCCCGTCCGCGGCGCCCCTCATCGGCTGCCTCATGTTCGGCAACTTCATCCGCGAAATCGGCGTCGTCGATCGCCTCTCAAAGACGCTGCAGAACGAACTCCTTAACATCGTTTCGATTTTCCTTTCCCTCGGCGTCGGAAGCCAGATGACGCCGGAGAAGTTCCTGAACCCCGCGTCCATCTCTATCGTCGTGCTCGGCCTCGTGGCGTTCGCCATCGCCACCGCGACCGGCGTACTCGTGGCGAAGTTCATGAACCTCTTCCTCAAGGAGAAGATCAACCCGCTCATCGGTTCGGCGGGCGTCTCCGCCGTCCCGATGGCGGCGCGCGTCTCCAACAAAGTGGGATTGGAAGCCGATCCCGGCAACTTCCTCATCATGCACGCCATGGGCCCGAACGTGGCCGGCGTTATTGGCACGGCCATCGCGGCCGGAGTCATGATCGCGGTCTACGGCGGCTGATGACGCAGCGGCATGACTCCGAGGAGTCATGATCGCGGTCTACGGCGGCTGATCGGCTGTTCCGTTAGTTACTATCGAAGGGCCGTCCGCGAAGATTTCGCGGACGGCCCTTTTTTTCACGCGCGTTTCGGACGGCGTTCTACGAGAAGCGCGCCCTTGGGGAGTTCGATTCGCCCAGAAAGGGCCACGCGCGCGCCGGAGATTAGATCGGTGCCCGAGATGGGCTCGCTCAGCTTGCAGGGGCCGGTGCGGCCGTCAAGGTTGAGGATAGCGGCGAAAGAGGATTCCGTACCCGTCCGATCCACTAAGACGACGCCTTCGCCGAGCATCCGAGCTGAGAAGCGCGGCGCCTCCCGCTTGATCTTCTGCGTGGCTGCGAAGCAGGCGGCGAAGAACTCCCTGAACTTTCCGTCTCCCTCTTCCCACCGGACCGGGTCCGTATCGAAAAGGCTCGGGAGCTTTTCGATGGCGCATTCCTGTCCCATGTAGACGAAGGTGGAGCCGGGGAGGAGCTGGTAGAATGCGGTCCACGCCTCAAGGGCGGGCCCTCTGCCGAAACGGTCGGCAGCCCGCCGTTGGTCGTGGTTCTCCAGATAGCGGATCTTTCGCGCGTGCGCGGGTAACGCGGCCCTCTGGACTTCCAGGTAGTCCAGGTACGAGGAGAGGGGCGCCGCGCCGGACCAAACCCGCTCCAACCGCTCCCAGCCGTCGTAATCGTAGGATAGGTCGAAGGCGGCCGCGTGCAGCTCGCCGTCCGACCAGGCGCCGAAACCCTTATCGCGCATAGAGAGGAGGAAATGCGGATGGACGCTTTCGGCGAGCCAGAGCGTCGGTCGGCGATCAAGGCCGGTTTTCTCGTCCGTCTGGTTGACCCTCCGTTTCGCCTCGCGCCAAAAATCCGCGCTCACGAGGGAGGCGACATCGCAGCGGAAACCCTCGACCCCCAGCTCCCGCCAGTAGACGAGGGCGTCGATGAGCTCGTTCCAGAGCTCCTCGGAGGAGCCGAAATCGAAATCGACCACGTCCGACCAGTCCTCGCATTTCCTTCCCGGCATGCCGCCGCTACCGCGGATGAACCATTCGCCGCGCTCGCGCGCGAGACGCGAGTCGGGTGACGTGTGGTTGTAGACCACGTCGATCATGACCTTCATGCCCCGTTGCCGTACCGCCTGGATGAAGGCGCGGAAATCGTCCAGGGTGCCGAGCTCCGGGTTCACGAGCGCGTAGTCGGCGATCGCGTAGGGGCTGCCGAGCGTGCCCTTGCGGGCCGCTTTCCCGATCGGGTGGATGGGCGTGAGGTAGACCCAGTCGAAGCCGAGCGCGCGCACCTCGTCCAGGCGGCTCATGGCCTCTCTGAACGTTCCGCCCTCGGTGTAATTCCTGAGGTATATCTGGTAGATTGACTCGGTTTCCTTGATAGCTTGCCGCGCTGACCCTGTCTGCGTCATTCTTGCCTCCTTTTTGAGTATAAACCGGTTTAGTGAAACGGCGCCAGAGCCCAAAATCGCTTGAATCTTCCTGTCTCCTCACGTATGTTTGCCCTGAGAGGTGAGCCGTATGCCCTTTGACCGCACTACCAGGATCATCTGCACGATGGGACCGTCGACGCAGAGCGTCGACATCGTGAGGTCCCTCATCAGACGAGGCATGAACGTCGCCAGGTTCAACTTTTCCCATGGAGACCACGCGTACCACGGGGCGGGTATCGATCGCGTTCGCGAGGCCTCCCGCCTTGAGGGAGTGCCCGTCGCGCTCATCCTGGACACCAAGGGGCCGGAAATCCGCACCGGCGAGGTCGCCGGCGGCGGCACTATATCCCTCGTCAAAGGGGCCCGCCTGGGCGTGATCGCGGAGGTCGATGCCGTCGCCGCGGGCGGTTCCGCCATGGCGACGGGCGACCGTCTCACCGTCTCCTACGCGGGCCTCGCCGACGACGTGAAGTCCGGCGTCCGCATCCTCATCGCCGACGGCCTCGTCTGCCTGGAGGTCCTCGGCGTGGAGGGCCGGACCATCGATTGCCGCGTCGTCGACGGCGGCGAGATCGGGGGACGCAAGAACGTCAACGTTGTCGGCGTGAAGACGCGCCTCCCCGCCCTGACCGACCGGGACCGGGACGATCTCCGGTTCGGCGCGGAGCGGGGGATGGACTACGTGGCCGCCTCCTTCATCCGCAAGCCTTCCGACGTCACCGCCATCCAGCGTTTCCTCGCGGAGATCGGCGCCGACCTGCCCGTGATCGCCAAGATCGAGGACGAGGAGGGCCTGGACAACATCGCCGACATAGTGCGCGTTGCCGCGGGCGTAATGGTGGCTCGCGGGGATCTCGGCGTCCAGGTGCCCGCCGAACGGGTTCCCTTGGAGCAAAAGCGAATCATCGCCCTCTGCAACGCCACGGGCAAGCCCGTCATCACCGCCACGCAGATGTTGGAATCCATGATTAAGAACCCCCGGCCGACACGCGCCGAGGCCGGAGACGTAGCGAACGCTATACTGGACGGCACCGACTGCGTCATGCTCTCCGGCGAGACCGCGAGCGGCGCGTACCCAGAGGCCGCGGTGGAGACCATGGACCGGATCGCCCGAGCCGTGGAGGCTTCCGATGAGTATCGGCGGGCGCTCGACGGCCGGCGCGGCGTCTCGCCTATCCCGAAAGGTTCGGACGATATCGACCTCGCCATCGCGGAAGCCGCCTCCTGGACCGCCGATCGGATCGGCGCCGCGGCGATCATCGCGCCGACGAAGAGCGGCAATACCGCGAAACTCGTCAGC
>JAEWSV010000519.1 GCA_023398155.1 Spirochaetota bacterium | reverse complement strand
ATGGTGGAGCTCGCCGAGAAGATCATCGAAATAGTCGGGAGTAAATCGAAACTCGTTTTCGCGCCTTTGCCGCAGGACGATCCCCGGCAACGGAAACCCGACATCGCCCTCGCGCAAAAGGAGTTGGGCTGGGAGCCGAAAGTCTGCCTGGAAGACGGACTTAAGGAAACCATCAAATACTTCAGGAACTTCGCCGGATAGGCGCGGAGTAATAGATGAACGATCTGCAATACATCGATCGCGACATCGCGCTGGAGAACATGGTCCTGCTGCGTGACCTTTTCGCCAAGCGCGGACTCGTACCCTTCCTGCACTACGGGACGCTCCTGGGAGCGATGCGGGAGCGCGACTTCATTCCCTACGACGACGACGTGGATATGGGACTCTACGGCCGCGACAAGGATGCTTTCCTCAAGACCTTCCCCGAACTCGAGGCCGCGGGGTTTTCCATCGCCTATATCCGCGACGACGGCTATACCAAGACCAAGCGCACGGACGACGCGTCGAGCAACTTCCGCATGTACAAATTCAAGCGCAAGGATCAGGAGCTCGATATTTTTCTGGCCTTCGAGAAGCGGACCTTGTTCGGAAAGGGCTGGGACATCGACGGGCGGGTCACCATTCCGTACAAATTCCTCGCGACCTTGGATACCGTGGAGTTCCTCGGACAATCCTTTGCCGCTCCGCACGATCCGATCGCCTTCCTCGTCAACCTCTACGGAAAGACCTGGAACGTCCCGATACCGAACTCCACCTCCCGGATCGGCTGGGCCACGCGGCTCAAGAAAGTGACGAGCCCGGCCCGCGCCGTCTATTACGCCCGTCGCTTTATCGGCTCCAAGTTACGGAAAAAACGTTTACAGAAGGAACACCAGAAGGAACAAGGCCAATGAACGTCGCGATGATCCTGAACGCCTTTCCGGAAATATCGGAAAAATTCCTCCTCAACCACATCATTGGCCTCTTGGAAGCGGGGGTCGAACTCGACATCTATCCCGCCCATCGGCCCCTCTCCGACAAGCGCCACGACATTTACGATCAATACCGGGTGGGGGACCACGTCCGGTACGTGGACGTCCCCCGGTCCTTGCCGGCGCGCTTCGTCCGTCTGCCCATCCTCTTCCTGCGCCTTTTCATACGGAGTCCGAAAGCCGCAATCGAGGCGCTCCGCTTCCGGAAATATCGGAGCGTCGCGCTCAACGGCAAGCTCCTCTACTTCGGCCTCGCCTTCTCGCGCAAGCGTTACGACATAGTCCACTGCCACTTCGGCGTCAACGGCCTCATCGGCGCCTACCTCAAGGAGTGCGGTTTCTGCAAGAAGCTCGTCACGTCCTTCCACGGTTCCGACATCAACACCTATCCTAAGAAACACGGGGCCGACGTCTATCGGACCCTGTACGCGACGGCGGACAAGATCACCGCGAACACGAGCTTCATCAAGGGAAAGATCGTCGCCAACGGGTGCGAGTCGGACCTCATCGGCATCACCCCCGAGACCTTGATCGCCGCGGATTACACGGACGTCGAACGGATCGACGTCGAGCGGCACTCGGTGCTCACCGTCGGCCGGCTGGAAGAAAAGAAGGGCCACGCCTACGCGCTGGAGGCCATCGCCCTGGTGCGGAAAGAAATACCCGACGTCCAGTACTACGTGGCCGGCGCCGGCTCCCTGGAGCCCTCTCTCAGGGAAAAAGCGCGCGGACTCGGGCTGGACGATTGCGTTCATTTCCTCGGCCTCTGCACCAACACCGAGGTCAAGAAACTCTATGCCCGCTGCGCGGTTTTCACCTTGCCGAGCGTGACCGCCTCCAACGGCGACATGGAAGGGCAAGGCCTCGTGCTCCAAGAAGCCCAGATCTGCGGAATGCCGGTGGTCACCACGATCCACAACGGCATCCCCGACGGCGTCTTAGCCGACGAGTCGGGCTTCCTGGTTCCCGAGAGGGATGTCCAGGCCCTAGCCGATAGGATCACGCTCCTGCTCAAGGACGAGGCGCGCCGCGTCGCCATGGGCGAGCGTGGCAAGGCATTCGTGGCGGCCAAGTACGACATCGCGCCGGTCACGGAAAACCTCATGACCATGTACCGCGAGATTCTCGCATAGCAAATAGGGGATCTAGGCAAAATCGATGAGGCCGCGGTGGACGGCTCCAGAGCGCGGGCCTGAAAAGGCTCACGCCTCGGGCCTCCGCGGTCCACAAGCCTCCGCGCCCAACCGGGCGTAGACGCCCAGGAGCTTCCGGGCGCTCTTCTCCCAGGAGAAGAGCGCAGTCCGCGCGAGCCCGGTGGCGACGAGCTTGGTGCGGAGCTCCTCGTCAAAGCAGACGCGGCCGAGCGCGGCGGCCATGGCCTCCGCGTCCAAGGGATCGTCCAGGAGGACGGCGGCGTCGCCCACGATCTCCGGGATGGCGAAGATGCGGGCGGTGACGACCGGGCAGGAACAGGCCATCGCTTCAAGGTTCGGCATCCCGAACCCCTCCGCGAGCGAAGGGAATAGGAAGGCCCGCGCCCCGTTCATGAGTGAGACGGCGGCCTCCCGGTCGATGAAGCCGGGCGCGACATAGGCATCGGCGAGACCTAAGGCCGCGGCGCGGCTCTTGACCGCATCGCCATCCCACCCCGAACCCGCGCAGACTAGCTTGTAGGATGCGGCGCGCGGTTCCCGCTCACGCAGTAGGGCGAAGGCGGCCAGCATGGTCCAGGGATTTTTCCGTTCGGAGAAACGGCTCAGGTGGAGGATGTAGGGGGCTTCGGCTCCCGGAATCTGCGGCTGCGCGGAATTCTGCGTCGCCGCCGCAAGCTCCGGCGGATTAAGGGTACGGTACGCCGGAGCGAGGCCGTTGTAGCAAACGGTCACCCGGTCCGGTGCAACGCCGAAATGTTCCGCGAAATAGCGCTTACTCGTCTCCGAGACGGTCACGACGGCGTCCATGCGGCGCGCGTAGAAGGGGACGACCCATCGTTCGTGCGCCATTTCCAGGGAGCCGTAAAAGCGGGGATTGAGCAGTTGCTCAACGCCGTGTATCGTAGCCATGTTTTTGGCCCGCGTGAACCAGATCGGGGAGAAGATAGTGAGCGGGCCGTGGTGGAGCACGTCGAATCGATGGCGGCGCAGCACCGCGGCCGCCGCGAGCGGATTCCGCGGAATGATGAGTTCCCGGACCCGGGAATATATAGGATTTTCGCTCTTCCGGTAGTGGATGAAGGTAAAGTCGAAACGGCGTTCCTCGGCATCGAGGTCGAGCGCGTGGGCGAGTATCTCGTTCAAGTGGTGGCCGGAACCCGATATCCAGTTGTCGAGGGGCTTTGAAAAGACGCCTATTCGGATCATGGGCGGATGATATACCGCGCCCTGAGGACGCCGCAAGTGCACGGGTTTATCGCCCGGCGCGCGATCCTTCGGTATTAATCGATTCCTAAAGGACACGTATGGCCGGTATCACGATACTCACCATCTATGACCGCATCTCCTGTTTCTATTCGCTCAAACCCTTCCTCCTCTCGGGAGAGCGTTTCACCTTCACCTCGGATCCGGAATGGTGCCTCCGCCACGACAAGAACCGAATCCTCATCCTCGTCAGGATCTTCATCAAGCCGGACGTCGTAGACGTGGACCTGCTCGCGAGGCTAAGAGAGAAGTACGACCGCATCGCCTATTTCCACGACGACGCAGGCGGCGGGATACCGAGGCTCCAGGTTCTCCCCTTCGTCGACCTTTTTTACGCCAAGGCCCTCTTCAAGGACCGCAGCCTCTACGGCAAACCTCTGTACGGGAAGGAGCTCTTCTCCGATCACTATCACCGGAAGTACGGCGTGGTCGATCCCGACTGGAGGGAGCGCCCCGTCGAGTCCCGACCGGAAGAGCTCGCCAAGCTGCGCGTCTCGTGGAACATCGGCATCGGGGACTATCCGCGGGGCAAACTCCGCCAGCGCACCGGCGTCGCGTCGGCCCGCGTCCTCGGAATGCGGACGGCAAGGGCCTTCTATACACGGCGAAGGCTCCCGGCCGACCCCGTGGCCGCGAACCGCGGCCTCTTCGACGTGCACGCCCGGATCGCCCTGGCCTCGCGGCCTTCCATCGCCTACCAGCGCAAGCTCATCCTGGAGAAGATCCAAGGCGATCCTCGCTTCCTCACGGGCTCCGTGTCGCAGGCCGCGTTCAACTACGAAGCGGCGCATTCCAAGATCATCCTGTCCCCCTTCGGGTGGGGCGAACTCTGCCTCCGCGACTTCGAAGCCGTCTTCAACGGGGCCCTGCTCCTCAAGCCCGACATGTCGCACCTGGAAACCTGGCCGGACATCTTCGCGCCCGGCGAGACGTACGTACCCTTCGCCTGGGACGCAGAAAACCTCGTGGAACAGGCCGAACGGTACTTGTCAGATGAGACGGCGCGGCTCGCGATCGCGCGCGCGGCGACCGAACGCTACCGCGCCCAACTCGCGGACCTGCCGCGGCGCTTCAAGGCCATCCTCGCGGAAATCCAAGGAGATCGATAGATGAGCATCAGACGAACGTACACCTTCGCGCAAATACGCGCATCTTGGACGAACGAAAAGCGTGCGAGCGACGGGTTCTGGACGCGGTACGTGCTCCGGCCCCTCTCCTTCCCCGCGGCCTTCGTTTTCCTCGGCCTCGGCTGGACGCCGAACGCGGTCACCTACCTGTCCGCCCTCCTCTGCGCCATCGCTTTTCCTTTGCTCGCCGCGGGGTCGGCTCCAGCCGCCTACGCGGGCTTCGCCCTCCTCTTCGTCTTCGGCATCCTGGATTGCGCGGACGGGAACATGGCCCGCGCCCGGGGTATCCCCAATCCGTGGGGAGACTGGGTGGACGCCCTCGGCGGCTACGTGGCCTATACGGCGACCCTCCTCGGGATCGGCGCGGCGGCCGAGCGGGCGACGCCGCCGCAAGCGCCCTTCCCCGCCGGAACTTGGGTACTCATCGGCGGCATCGCCGCCGCCGCGAACCTGCTCATGCGCGTCGTCTACCAGGGCTACAAGAACGTGGCGCAGGAAGGCGGTAGGCAATCCATCGCGGGGGAAAAAAAGCTGAGCGAGAATATCGGCATCACCGGCCTCCTCATTCCCCTCTCCGCCGC
>JAEWSV010000470.1 GCA_023398155.1 Spirochaetota bacterium | reverse complement strand
GCCCTCTCCTACATCAACGGCCGGGAATGCGGGGCCGTGGTGTACATGAAGCAGGAAGGGCGGGGTATCGGCCTCCTCAACAAGATCAAGGCCTACCAATTGCAGGACCTCGGCCTGGATACCGTGGAGGCGAACGAATACCTCGGGTATCCGGGCGAGGCCAGGGAATACGAGGTCGCCGCCCGCATCCTGGAGCTCCTGGGCATCAAGTCCGTCGCCCTCCTCACGAACAATCCCGACAAGATCCAGAAGCTGTCCGCCGAGGGAGTCGCGGTCGTGGACCGTATCCCCATCGTGATCCCGCCGAATCCCTACGACGAGGCGTACCTAGAGACCAAGCGCGAGCGGATGAACCACCTGTTCTGATGATTCTCGTATTCCGCATGCGCTGACGGAATGCGAAAAAGCTTGACCTTCTTTACGGCGAAGGCTATGCTCGTGCCGCGTTTCGCCGTTCGGCGACTCGCCATTCTGTAAGGAGGAATGTGTATGAAGAAAGCTATTATCGTGGTGCTTTCCGTAGCCGTCGCCCTGTCGACGATCGCCTGCGGGGCCAAGAAAGATACCGCGGCCGCGTCCACGGCTCCCACCGTCCGCTTGCTGACCGACGCCACCGGCATCGACGACAAGTCCTTCAACGCCGCGGCGTGGAGGGGCATCCTCGAGTTCTACGGGGACACCTGGGAGAACCAGGCCAACAAGGGCAAGCTCTACGACGTCGTGACCGCCCAGACCCAGGACCTCTACGTCCCGAACCTCAAGCAGGCCGCGGACGAGAAGTACGACCTCGTCATCGTGACCGGATTCACCTGGTCCGACGCCCTCGGTTCCGTGGCTCCCACCTATCCCGAGCAGAAGTTCATGATCGTCGACGTGGACTGGGTCGCCCAGCCCAACGTCATGCAGGTCACCTTCTCCGAGCACGAGGGGTCCTACCTCGTCGGCGTAGCCGCGGCCCTGAAAGCCAAGGCCGACGGCGTCTCCAAGCCGAAGTTCGGCTTCATCGGCGGCATCCCCGGGGCGGTCATCACCAAGTTCGAGGTCGGCTTCGTCCAGGGCGTGCTCTCCGTGAGCCCGGACGCCCAGATCGTGGACTACTACGCGAACGATTGGGGTAAACCTGAGCTCGCCAAGGCCCAGGCCAAGAACTGGTACGACTCCGGCGTGTACGCGATATTCTCCGCCGCGGGCGGTACCGGCAACGGCACCATCGCACAGGCCAAGGAATACCGCACCCAGGGCAAGAACGTCTGGGCCATCGGCGTCGATTCCGACCAGTACGAGGACGGCGTGTACGCCGAAGGCAAGTCCGCCGTCCTGACCTCCATGCTCAAGAAGGTCGAGACCGCCTCCAAGGTCGCCCTGGACGCCGTCAAGAACGGCGCCTTCAAGGCCGAAGTCGTCACCCTGGACACCAAGTCCGAGGGCGTCGGCTTCTCCGCCAAGAACGCCGAGCTCGGTTCCGACATCGTCGCCCAGGTCGAGGCCGTCAAGGCCAAGATCATCTCCGGCGAAGTCAAGGTCGCCGCGAAGTACGCCGAGGCCAAGGCCATCGCCGGCTTCCCGCAGAACCTCCAGGCGAAAGACGAGTAAGACTTTTCGGAAGCAGTAACTTCCGAAAAGTCTTTTAGCAGAAGCTACGCTTCTGCACTCGTGCTCGCGAGGGAGCTTCGCAACCGACATCATCTTTCTAATGAAACAGGCCGGCCCGGAAGGGCCGGTTTTTTTAATGCGCAGGAGCGGCAGGGGGGAATAGATCGGGAATCGAACTCGGTAAAAAAAGAATCTTATCCATGAAGTTTGTCTTGACAAATGTTAACACTGGCCTCACACTCGTTCTGTTGGCTACCAGCTGCGTGATGGCGTCCCAGGACGGTGTCCATGGCGGGATTCCACCGTATGAAGGGGAGGACAGGATGAACAAGAAGTCGCGGATTATCGTGTTCCTAATGGTTCTCGTAATGACCCTCGCTCTCATTCCGACGATCAGCGCCCAGAACAAGCCGCTCAAGATCGCGTTCTTCGTTTCGGAGCTGAGCAACGGTTTCCACCAGGCCCAGTTCACCGCCGCCAAGAAGTACGCGAAGGAGAAGTACGGCGCCGAAGTTTTCGCGTTCGACGGCAAGTCCAACAGCGAGACCATGACCGCGAATATCGACCAGGTCGTAGCGCAGGGCATCGATATGGCCACGCTGCACATCTGGGACGGCGAGGCGGCGAAGCCCGGCATCGAAGACGCGATAAGCCAGGGCATCGTGATGACCTCGTTCTTCAGCCCCATCGCCGATACCGGCATCCCCACCGCGAGGTCCGACGAAGCGAGCATTTCCTTCGCCATGGGCGCCGAGATGGCCAAGCAGTGGAAGAAGGATCAGCCGGGCAAGCCCATCGTCATGGTCCAGCTCGGATGGCCGAACCACACCGAAGTCCAATCCGGCCGGACCGGCCCCTTCGTCAAAGGCGTGCTCTCCGTCGATCCCAAGGCCAAGAACCTCGGCTGCCTCGATTCCAGCAAGGGACCCGACGCGGCGAAACAGATCATCACCGACCTCGCGGCCCAGCACCCCGAGATGAACCTCATCTACGCCGAATCTTCCGACCTCTGCGTCGGCGTGATGGCGGCCTTGAACCAAGCCGGACGCGGCAAGATGAAGAACGGCAAGGCCCTCACCGAGATCGTGTGCAGCTGCGACTTCGACGAAGTCCAGTTCAAGCAGGTCTACGATCCCTCGAGCTCGCTCAAGCTCTCGCTCGGCCTCCCGCCCATCGAGACCGGACAGGGCAGGATCGATCTCATGATGGACGTCAAGAACGGCAAGGTTCAGCAGGTTACCCAGCCGGCGAAGGAATATTTCTACAAGGCGTACAACATTTCCTACTACTCCATGAAGCGAGCCGAAGCGGTAAAGTGGCTCAACACCCAGTTCGGGACTAAGCTTAAGTAAAGGGACGCGGCCCGTAGAGTTTTCTACTCCTGGGAGGGGCCCTCTGATCCGGGGGCCCCTCTTCTATACGACGGCAGGGAGCGAAGGC
The DNA here is from genome assembly GCA_023398155.1 of Spirochaetota bacterium. Taxonomy (GTDB): domain Bacteria; phylum Spirochaetota; class Spirochaetia; order Treponematales; family Breznakiellaceae; genus JAEXTK01. The sequence continues at coordinate 2,083 of JAEWSV010000470.1, read as the reverse complement.
ATGGAGCTGACCGAGAACGTGTTGGAGATCCGGGATCTCGTGAAGGACTTCCCGAGCGTGAGGGCGGTCGACAACGTCAGTTTCGACATCAAGCGGAACAGCGTCCACTGCCTGGTGGGCGAGAACGGCGCCGGAAAGTCCACCCTCATCAAGATCCTCACCGGCGCGGAACAGAGGACGAGCGGAAAGATCGCGCTGAACGGGCAGGAATACCACGCGCGGTCCACGAAAGAGGCCAAGCAAAAAGGCATAAGCACCCTTTTCCAGGAGCTGAACGTCGTCGATCAGCTTTCGGTGGAGGAGAACCTGACCTTGGGTATGGAAGACTCCACCTTCGGTTTCCTCAGGCGGACGGACAAGATCGCAAAGATCGTCGACGTGATGAAGAGCATCGAGCCCTCCATCGATCCGAAGCAGCTCGTGGGTAGCCTGTCCGTCGCGAAGAAACAGATCGTCGAAATCGCGAAAGCCGTCGCCACGGAGGCCGACGTCATCATCATGGACGAGCCGACAGCGGCCATCTCCGAGAGCGAGATAGGGCGGCTCTTCTCCATCATCAAGCGCCTCAAGGAAAAGCGGGTAACCGTCATCTATATTTCGCACCGGCTGGACGAAATCTTCCAGCTCGCGGACTACGTCACCGTCATGCGGGACGGCGGCCACATCGGCACGAAGCCGATCGGCGCGATCGCGGATCGAGCCGAGCTCGTTAAGATGATGATCGGCAAGACCGTCTTCGAGCAGTACAGCGCCAAGGAAGGTTCTTGCGGCGACGTCGTCCTGGAAGCGCGGGAGCTCTCCAATCAGAAACTCAACGGGTTATCCTTCGCGGCGCACGCGGGCGAGATCGTGGGTTTCTACGGCCTCGTCGGGGCCGGGAAGACGGAGCTCGCGCGGGCGATCTACGGCGCGGACGACTACGAAGGCGAAATCCTCTTCAAGGGGAAGCGGCTCGCCGCCTCTCCGGACAAGGCGATAGCGGCGGGCATCGCCCTCGTTCCCGAAGAGCGGAGGACCCAAGGGCTCTTCACCATACTCACCATCAGGGCGAACGTCCCCGCCATGAACATGAAGGCGATCTCCCGGAAGGGTTTCATCGACTCTTCTCGGGAGCGGAAGATAGCGAAGGAATATATCGACAAGCTCAGGATAGCGACCAACAGCGCCGAGAAGGAAGCCGCGAAGCTCTCGGGAGGAAATCAGCAGAAGGTCGTGATTTCCAAGTGCCTGTTCGCGGAGGCGGATCTCCTCATGCTCGACGAGCCGACGCGGGGCATCGACGTGGGAGCGAAAAGCGAGATTTACGCGATCATCCGCGGCCTCGCGAAAGAGGGAAAATCCATCCTCATCTTTTCCTCCGAGCTTCCGGAGATCGTCAACATCTGCGACACCATCTACCTGCTCTACGACGGCAGCTTGAAAGCCGTGATGAGGAACGGCTGCGACCTCGATAGCGAAAAGATACTGAATACGGTCACGGGCGGTGCATGAACATGGAAACGAGGATCGCGAAACCTCAGGCGTTCTTGAGCAGGATGAGCAACGACTCCTTCATCAGCCTTTTCATGGTGGGCGTTCTCATCGGCATCTTCGGCGTATCGTGCGCTATCGTGCCGAACTTCCTGACGCCCAGGAACATCGTCAATATCCTGACCAACAACTGGTACATCATCATCATCGGAATAGGGGTGACCTTCCTCCTGATCACCGGTAACTACGATATGTCGGTCGGGGGCGTCATAGCCCTTTCCGGGGTCCTGTCGGTCTACTTCGTCCAGGGCGCGGACGTATCCCCGAACGAACTCGCCAACGGGCTCGGTATGCCGTACGCCGTCGGCATCCTGGCGGCCGTAGCCTGCGCCACCGGCATCGGGGCCATCAACGCCTTCTTCATCGCGCGCCTCAAGGTGCCTTCCATCATCGTGACCCTCGGTACGATGATGTTCGCGCGGGGCATCGCCCAGATCGTCACGCACGGGGCGCAGCGGAATACGAGCCTGCCCGACGGGTTCGGCGTCTTGGGCAACACCTTCATTCCGGGGACCACGCTCAAGATATCGGTGCTCATCATGGTCCTCTTAGT
>JAEWSV010000317.1 GCA_023398155.1 Spirochaetota bacterium | reverse complement strand
CATCTGGATAGAGCGTCAGCCTCCGGAGCTGAAGGTGGTGGGTTCGAGTCCCGCATCTCTCAAACGCGAACATAAACGGAAAGGGCTGCCTGCGATAGTTTCGCGGGCAGCCCTTTCCGTATTACGGGTCCGCGTCGTTATTTTTTCGCGGTTTCTTTGCCGTTCGCCTGCACGTTGTACTTGCGCAGCTCCCCCAGGACTTCCTGGGCGCGCGCCTGAACGGGGCGTAGATAGTTGCCGTTGCTCGCGATACGCACGATGGTCCTAACGGTAAACGGATCCTTGATGCCGCCGTTCTTCTCCGCTATCTGTTCGTATGCTTCAAGCGCGGACAAAGCCAAAGTATTATCGGGCGAGAGGATATCGAAACGGGTGGCCACCCAGGAAATGGTGGTCACGACTTCGTCGTTCTCATTGAGTCCGATCTTGGCGAGCGACTTGATGGCTTCGGTGAGAACCATGGGCTCGTTTTCGGCGAGCATGACGCGGATCAGGGTGTTCTTGGCCTGTTCTCCGCCGATCCTTCCGAGGGATTCGCAGGCCTTAGTGCGGACGTCGGGGTAGTTATTGACGACCCGTCCCGTTCCGCCCTCGCGGCTCTTGTTGACGATGCCCTCAAGGGCCATGTACTCAAGAGCGCGCTGAATCTCCTCTCCGCCGCGGCCTGCCTCTATCGCGTCGTTGACGTATTCCAGCGCGACGAATTTCATGTCGCGGTTATCGGTACGCGATTGCTCGCGGATTACCATCATTTCGACCGATTCCTGGAGGTAGGATTCCTCCACCGACAGTTCTTTCGTGCCGCCGCTCCCGGCCGCCCCGGCGGATTGCGCCGATACCATGGCCGGTATCGCGGCGATCGCCGCGAACAACGCGAGCACCCGTCTATCCACTTTCATGATTCCTCCCGGTATGCCGACCTTCCGGCATCAGTTTACTATTCTCCAACCGTTCGCCGTCTTTTCGAGATCGTAGAGGCGAAGCCTATCTCCTTTCGCATTGACGGTAAACGCTTTTACACGATTCTGTCCTATGAATTCAATGTCGTCTACGCGATCATTGGCCCGCGAGGGAACGACGACATAGGAGAAATAATCCTCAAGGGTCCGTAACGTGATCTGCTGTTTCTTGAGAACGTTGAATTCCGAAACTCGCTTGAGGAACGCCTCATCGCTCAACGCTTCCCGGTACCCGCGTCCGAGGTACGATACCCACGCATCGAAATCTTTATCACGGATGATGCCGTTTATCCTCTCAATGAGCATTTGCACATCCGTTTTCGTCGAATCGAATACCTCCCGCGGGATGGTCGCAGGGTCGAAGGACTCCGCCTCCGGTTCCGTCGTTGAGACTTGCGGTAAATCCTCAATGACTTCTTCTTCGGGAACCGTCTCGGGGATCGGTTCCGCCGCTTCAATTTCCTGGCTCTCCTGCACTGCCGGCGATCCGGCGCAGGACACGAACGCGAAGCACAACAGGCAACCCAGCACGATGCGTATAGACCGTGTCATATGTCCTATTGTATTCGAGGGGCGACCGCTCCGTCAAACTCGTTGGAGTTTTTTGGTTTTCCGCGGCTTGACCCGCGTCGGCGGGTCGACTATGTTCGGATCATGTTACGAGCCGCGTTTCCCGGATCCTTCGATCCTCCTACCTTCGGTCATCTCAATGTCGTGGAGCGGGCCAGTTCGATCTTCGATGAGTTACTGATCGTCGTCGCGGTCAATCGGCAAAAGGAGTATCTCTTTTCGCCGGAAGAACGTATGGAGGTGATGACGGACCTTGTGCGACCTTGGCCCAATGTGAAGGTGGCCCTCTGCGAGACGCTCATCGTCGATTTCCTCCATGAAAAGGATATCCGGGTGCTCGTGCGCGGGGTTCGCGGCGTCACCGATTTCACGTATGAATTCGACTTGTCCATGATGAATAAGAGCCTCAATACATCCATTGAGACTATCTTCATGACCACGGACCCGCGCTATTTCGTGCTCCGGTCATCGGCGATCAAGGAACTGGCTTCGTTCGGCGGCGATATCTCGGCGATGGTTCCCGAGAAGGTCGCATCCATGCTGAAAGCGAAGTTCCCTTCGCGGTCCTGACCCTTCGTCGTCGATGTCCTTGACAACCGCCGACGCTTCCGGTAGATTGTGTCAAACTCTACCGGCAATACGACAGAAGCGAGGTTGATAATATGGCCGTACCCAAGTTTAAGACGTCGAAGGCTCGAACCAGACGTCGACAGTCCCTCAATATGAAGCTCGTCGCTCCGACCTTGGTCGAATGCGGCAACTGCGGTAACCGCATCCTCCTGCATCGGGTCTGTCCGAAGTGCGGCTTCTATCGCGGCAAGCAAGTCGTCGAACCCAAAGCCAAGGCGTAAACCCCACCCCAAGGAGAAGAGCAACCATGGACGAGCTTTTCCAGAAAATGAAGAAACTGATCGCCGACAAGCTGGAGATCGAAGAGAGCAAGATCAGCCTCGACGCTTCGTTCCGGCAGGATCTCGGCGCCGACAGCCTCGACACGTACGAGCTCGTTTACGCCATCGAAGAGGAGATGGGCATCTCCATCCCCGACGAGAAAGCGAACGAGTTCGAAACCGTGCGCGACGCTTACGAGTACATCAAGTCCCAGCAGAAGTAGTTCCGTGAAGGAGCGCGGTATCGCCATCGGCGCCGCGGTCCGTGCAGCGCCGGCGATAGAAAACCGGCGCAGAAAGGAACTCGCGGCTTTCCAAA
>JAEWSV010000239.1 GCA_023398155.1 Spirochaetota bacterium | reverse complement strand
TAGATATTGAGGGCTTCAGCGGAACCGATATTTCGCTCAACGGCCTCCAGGTCGATAACGACGGGGCTGATGTCCGGAAGGTCGCTTTCGCGACTGACGCCTGCCTTGAAACATTCGAACGCGCGGCCGCTATCGGGGCCGGAATGCTCTTTGTCCATCACGGCTTGTTTTGGGGAAAGCCGCTGGCGTTGATCGGCGTGCATAGGCAACGGCTCGCCTATCTGCTAGACAAGAACATCGCCCTATATGCCGTTCATTTGCCCTTGGACCAGCATCTGGAGCTCGGGAATAATGCCGCCCTCGCCGCTTTGCTCGGACTCCAGGCGTTGGAGCCTTTCGGTCTGTACCACGGGAAGAAGATCGGCTACAAGGGCCGATTCTCTGAACCGGTTACCGCGGAAGAGGCAGCGAAGCGGATCGGCTTCATGGATCGCCCCCCCGCCGCGATGCTGCCCTTCGGTCCGCGCCTCAACAACACCTGCGCGGTCATATCCGGGGGGGCCTCTATGGAAGCGCTCCAGGCCATAGACGAGGGAATCGATATGTACGTGACCGGGGAAGCGTCCCATGAGATTTATCATCAGGCTCTGGAAGGTAAGCTCAACCTGATCGCGGGCGGGCATTATTCAACCGAAGTGTGGGGCGTACGCCGCATGATGGAAAGGCTCGCTCACGAATCGGACGTCGAAGTCGAATTCATCGACGCGCCGACGGGCTTGTGAACGGCGCTTCGATCTATGGAGAGCAAAGTGGTAGGAACGCGTAGGACTAAGTTGGTGCCCTTCATTCTAGCGGCGCTCGTGATCGCTTTGGATCAGGCGACTAAGGCATTTATAGCGTCGAAGTGGCCGGGAGACGGGGTTTTCATCAGCGACGTATTCGGTAACGATTTCTTGTGGATCATCCATGTGAGGAACAAGGCCATCGCTTTCAGCATAGGGGACGGCCTGCCTGATGCGGCCCGTACCGTCCTGTTCGTCGCGCTACCGCTCGTGGTGATCGCCGGGCTCGTCTGGTACTATTTCAAGACCGACGATTTCGTGGGCGTACAGCGCTGGGCGGTTACCGGAATCGTCGGAGGCGGGCTCGGAAATCTGATCGACCGCATTTTCCGGCCCGACGGCGTGGTAGATTTCATCAGCGTCAATTTCTACGGGCTGCTGGGCTTTTCCCGGTGGCCGACCTTCAATATCGCGGATTCCAGCGTGGTGGTATGCGGCATCTTACTGTTCGCGAGCGTGCTGTTCAGTCCCCGACCCCGCAGAGAAGAGGAGCGGATATGAGTAAGAAGACCAATACGATTCTCTTCCTGATCGGAGCCACCGTTTTCAATATCGCGACGACGGTCGCCTGTTTCCTGGCGCTGCTCATCCTCTACGGTAGATTCCTCATCCCCGTTTTGCCGCAAGAAATCGCGGTCTGGGGAATGCCGATCATTTTCGTCGGGTCGATCGTGGCGGCTTTCGTCATCTATCGATTCGCCATCAATACCCTGATGAAGAAGATCGATGTGGAAAAGCACTTCGATCCGCTGTTCCTACCGCGCCGGCCGCGGAGGAAAGACTAAGGCGTCAATATCCGTCGGACAGGGTTCGATTGACGTCGCGCTGATACAGTTCCTGGTAGATATAGCTGCGCGTCTAGAGCTTTTCCTTGATCTCTTTTGAGAACGGCATATAACGCCAGAAAATCCCGCGGACTTCTTTCTCCAGCTTCTGGATTCCGTCGCTTTCTTTGGTCATCCAGAGGATATAGTCCTGGATGAAGTATTCCTTGACGTCTCCCTTGAGTTTCTTTGAAATGAACCACTGGTAGTAATTTCCGGTCAGGCCTTCCTCCATCCAGTAGTACGAGGCTTTCTCTTTCGCGACCTGCCACCGAAGATCCGCGACCGCGGAGAGCACCGCGAGGGGAAGGTTTTTTGGATACATCGGAATCGCGATTCGTCCGCGGCTCGTGGCCCGGTTGAACCGGTCGAAAGGCTCCCAGCAAACGCCGGTATCCCCGAAGGAAGGCAGCAGTACGACGTACGGGACGATGCGGTTGAGCTTATTCCTATAAGACCGGCAGAAGGATTCCGGATCGATGCTCTCGATCCATGAGAGTTGAGTGACGATGTTTTCCCGCGTCGCGATTTCGTTAGGGGTGCTGCGGAAGTATTCCCGGGTGAGTATGGGGAAGTGATTCCCTTGTCTCCCGATGGTAAGTTTGGCCATCTGCTTAACGGTATCGAATTCGGTCTCAATGGATTTCACGTCGACGGTGGCGGCCGCGCCCGAATCGCGGACCTTCTCGTCAAGAGTGGCGACGTCCGCGGTCGCCTGTTGGAGTTCCTCGAACAGCTTGTCGAATTCGCGATCCACGCGAATGAGGCTCTTCAGGATTTCCTGTATTTCGGAGAACGAACGTCGCTGCCCTTCCGAATAGACGGAGCCGACATCCGGATACTCCGCCACGGGGGTGTGTTCGGAGAGCTGTTTCGCCTTTTCGATCAGCGCCGCCTCGTAGGAACCGCGTTCTTCGTTTTTCGCCTTGAGTATGTTCCGCGCGCCGTCGCGCTTGCCGACGGCTTTCTCGTGAAGTTGCTGAAGATGATTCTGCTCGTTGGTCTTGGCGATCCTGACTTCATCGGTCGCCGAGTTTTTTAGAACGCCCGTTCCTATCGCCTTAAACCATTCATCTAAATAATAGATGGGTTGGGAGATCGCGTTCTCAACCACGATCTTGCCGAACAGCGCGCGATCCTCAGCGGAAATAAGGGTCGGATGCAGAATGCCGAAGCGTAAGAGGTAGCGCTTGGGGTCGGGTAGTTTCCCCGGCGTCTTACGCGCGACGCCGGCAAGGAAATCCCAGTACGCGGTGATAATCTGCTGTCGGAATACGCCGCGATCTTTCGGATCCTTGGCGGCAATGTATTTTTGCAGTATGCCGTGGACGCGTTGGGCAGGGTCTCCCTCGCCCGACAGGGTCTTTTTATAGTATTCGGGATCGTCGAAGGCTTTATGCGGGATTTCTTCGAAGAGCTTCGGGATCTTGGGGAAGCCGTTTTCGACGAGGTCTACTTCAATCGCATCTACCTTTTCAGGTGCGGGAGAGGCGGCCTTGTTGGCGGCTGCGCCTCCGCCGAACAGCTTGCTGAAATCGGGGCGGGCGGGCGGAGGAGTCTCCGAAGACGAAGACGGCGCCTTGTCGGCGCCGATCAACGCGGCGATTTCGGGATCAATATCGCCTTGGTACATATTAGTTTGGCTCATTTAGGAATGGCTTGAAAAAAGTCTGGAGGTGAGGGGAATTGAACCCCTGACCTTTTGAATGCCATTCAAACGCTCTAGCCAACTGAGCTACACCCCCAGAAGGTGACTGGACTATAGCCGAACGCGCCGGACGTGTCAAGCGAAGCGGCGCAGGCCCCGAGTACCGATATCCTCAGTATAGGACAGGGGGAACGGCGAGTAAAGCGACTTTCTTCGCTTCGGATCTCGTAATACACTTACGGCCATGATCATCAGCGCATCCAGGAGAACCGATATCCCTCGTTTCCATGTCGAATGGTTCCTGGATCGCATCGATGCCGGTTCCGTGGAAATCGTGAATCCATTCAACGCGCGGCAGGTCCGAACCGTATCGTTGGCTCCCGCGGACGTGGATTGCCTGGTGTTTTGGACGCGCGATCCCCGGCCGCTGCTGCCGCACCTCGCGGACTTGGACGCGCGCGGATATCGGTACTACTTCATGATCACTTTGACCGGATATCCTCCGGAACTCGAACCTCGCGCTTCTCCGGTCGCCGAGATCGTCGACGTCTTTTTCCGTCTTCATGAGATGATCGGAAGCGCCCGGACCATCTGGCGGTATGATCCCCTCTTCCTTTCCAACGTCACCGACGCGCGTTTCCACGCGAGGAATTTCGGCGCGCTCGCCCGGGCTTTGTCGGGAACGACCGAGCGGGTCGTACTCAGCGCCTATGATGAATACCGCCGGTCAAAGGGTCGCGTGGCGGCGCTCTCAGGGCGCGGTATCGAAGCGCGCCCCGCGCACGATGAGGACGGGAGGCTCCGGCCGGAGGCGCGGGACCTGCTGGGCGAGCTTGCCTCTATAGCCCGAGGCGAAGGCCTTGAGGCGCGGTCATGCGCCGAGAAAGACGATCTCGGCGGATTGGGTATCGAAGCGAACGCCTGCGCGGACGGCGAGTTGATTCAGCGACTTTGGGGGCTCCGGATCGACGGGAAGAAGGACCGCTCGCAACGGCCGGCCTGCCGTTGCGCGGCGAGCGTAG
>JAEWSV010000218.1 GCA_023398155.1 Spirochaetota bacterium | reverse complement strand
ACCATGGTGGGGAGGAAGCGCGTCCACATCGCCTCCATGAGGAAGAGGCCGCGCTCAGCGGCTAGCGCGACGAGGTCCTTCGCCTCGGCCGCGTTGATCGTGAACGGCTTTTCCAGAAGGACGTTCTTGCCCGCCTCCAGCGCGGTTCGGGCGTTCGCCCGGTGGTAGGGATGCGGCGTCGCCACGTACACTATGTCTACTTCAGGATCGGCGCAGAGGGCCTCGTAGCTCCCGTGCCGCCGGGCGATGCCGAATTCCCTGCCGAACGCTTCGGCGCTTTCCTGCGTCCGCGAGCCCACGGCGGTGACCGTGAGTCCCGCGCCCAGGATATCTTTGGTGAACAGCTTCGCTATGCCGCCCGTCCCGAGAATGCCCCAGCGTAACTTCGCGCCCATCGTCGCCTCCTTGTCCCCGGATCGCCCCGGGGGTTTGAGTATTGCCGCAGGGGGTGACTCGGTCAAGCCGAGGCCCGGTTCGCCGGATGGACGGCAATGCCGCGAGTCGCTCCGATCCCTGGCGCTTGTGCGGAGTATCGTAGATAATAAGGTCGCCGTTTCGGTGCGAAGATCGAACGGTTACGTATCGAAGATTAAAAGCGCGGTGAAACGAGGAGTACCCTATGGACGCGGGAAGCGGAATCGCCCGGGCATCGCCTGAGCCGCTGATGGATCCGGTACGCGATGCGTCCAGCGGCCGATACCGGCTCTCCGGGCGAGAAGGCAAGTCCTTCATCGTCTCACGCGGTAGCCCGAACGTCACTCTCGTCCTGGACCGAGGGATGGTCTATTCGCAGCGGCGCGTTAGGGCGATGCCTCCCGGCTGCGTTTTCCTTGACGGGGCCGCAGCCGGTCCGCCGCGGTACGACAACGAACGGCGCCATTATTCCCTCGATCATCATGCGGGGTGCGTTCGCTCCTTTACGCTCTCTACCTGCGAACAGGCAGCCGTCGTCTTATACCAAGGCCTTCCGCTCTCCGACGGGACCTGGTCCATCTTCGTGAACGGTATCGACCTCGATTCGATCCTCGCCGCCTGGCTCCTCATGAACCATACGGAGCTCCTCGCCGCAGATCGGCGGCTATTCCGAAAAGCCATGCCGCTCGTGCGGGTCGAAGGGTCCATCGACGCCCACGGCCTCGGCGCCTCCGTCCTTACCGGCCTCCCGGCCGACGTCCTCGAGGGTGTCGAGCAGGAGCTCGCGGACCTGGGCGCCGCGTTGAAGGATTCCTCGACGGCGAGCGATCTTGAAGCCGGAAGGATCGTCCTTTCGGCGCTCTCCGCATTGGACGAATTAGTCATCCCGAATGAGTCCATGGCGGAGCTCCTGTCGTACGATGAATTGGCGCGGGTACGGATCGCGTCGAGCGGACTCGCTATCCTCGCGGGCTCAAAGAACGGTATTTACGAAGCGGAAAGCTTCTTCAAGGCTCGGCTCGGGGATGCGTTGGGACTGCTCATCCTTTACCAGGGGGAAGGGCGCTACACGGTACGGCTCGTTAATCGCTTCCTTAAGCGCGACCTTTCTCGCCTCTACGCCTACCTCAATCGGCGCGACCCCGCCGTATATACGTCGCGGGAAGCGGGCGAGAATAGATGGGGAGGCTCTTCCAATATAGGCGGTTCGCCGCGGTTGACCGGTTCATCGTTATCGCCTGAGGCCGTGGCCGACGCCGTCGAGCGCGTGTACGGGGATTCGTCTTCTATTTGGAAGCGGGCGGTCGCGCGTTTCCGCCGTCTTTCGGCGCGCGGCTGAAACCGCCGAGTCCGTCGACATCCTAGCGGGACCGCCGAGAATTCTCCGGCGGTACGGAGCTGCCTCAGACCGCGCTTGCGGGAACGGGAAAGTCGTCATAATATGACCGTAGGTCACTATTAAGGAGACTACCGGAATGGAGCCCAACTTCGATATACCCGACCGACTTACCGATAACGACGACGCGTTTACGGCGCCCCTCTTCACGGGCCTCGGCGGCCTGAGGGCGAAGGATCCCCTCGTCTTGAACGGGAAGGCGCGCGACTATCGTTTTCCGACGCTCTACGCGGACGTGCGTTGCGCGGTCGGAATCTTCCATTGCCGGAGGGAAGCCGCCCGCGCCCTCGTGCAGGAAGCGCTCGGGAGCGCCGCCGAGCCGCCGCGTATGCTCGGGGGAAGGTCCATCGTGGCGATTTCCTGTTACGAATACCGGAACGTGCGGGGCGTGCGGCCCTACAACGAGATCGCCGTCGCCGTGCCGGCGAACCTGGCCGGGAAACCGGGCTTCCCCGTGCTCGGCGCTTTCGCCTCGGGGCCCGACGCGGGCTACTACATCGCCGCCATGCCGGTGACTTCCGAAGAGAATCGGCTCCGCGGCCATCATTTCTGGAACCTGCCCAAGATCACGCGCGGCATCGACATAGACGAAGGGAGCGGCTTCTGCCGCTTCACGAGCCGCGACGAGGACGGAAGCCTGGACTTTTCCCTCCAGGTACCGACGCGGGGGAAGGCGAAACTCTTCTCCGTGCGGTCCTTCCTGGCGGTGAACAAGGACGGACAGGTCCTCCGGTGCCCGACGGCCTTCGAGGGAAACTTCCAGGTCCGCGCGGATGCGGCAACCCTCTTCGGCGGCTCTCGCGAGGCGCCCGCTCTAACGCTCGGGAAGGGCGCGGTATCGGAAGTGCTCAGGAGCCTGGGGACAGAGCTGACGCCGCTCCAGACCCGGTACGCCGCCACGATGAATTCCTATTTCGATCTGCCCTCCGGGGCGCACGAGGGGGACTGATATGGCCATCGGCAAAATCGTGTTCGTCGGCGCGGGCGCCATCGGCGGCAGCGTCGCGGCCTGGACCGCGGAGAAGCGCGGCGAGGTGTACTGCTACGACCGGAGCGAGGTCCTGGACGCGATAGCGGCGGAGGGAATCCGCCATTACGAAGGCGAGCGGGGCCCCGCTCAGGCCGCCGCGGTCAAAGTCGGCGTCCTCCGCAGCCTTGAAGGCCTCGGCCAAGATGACGTCCTCGTCTTTTGCGTCAAGAACTTCAGCCTGGACGCGGTCGCGGCCGCTGCGGCCGCGGCGACCGGAGGGCGGCCCTTCGCCCTGTCCATGGCCAACGGCCTGGAGAACCAGCGAATACTCCCCCGGCACTTCGGCCGCTGCGCGTATGCCGTAGTCGGCTACAACGCCTGGCTCGACGGTCCCGGGGTCGTCGGATGGCAGAGCCGGGGGCCGCTCGTCCTCGGCAGTCCGGACCCGGCACAGGCCCGGACCGTCGCGGAACTCGCTGCGATCTTCGCGGAGAGCCTTGAGGCCGTGGCGACCGACCGGCTCCAGGACGCCGCCCATTCCAAGCTCGTCGTCAATCTCGTGAATACGATCACGACGTTGGTGGGGCAGGGGTACCGGCCGATCACGGACATAGCCTCCCTGCAGCGCCTCGTCTCTAAGACCCTGTACGAAGGCGTCCGCATCGTGGAGGCCGCCGGCTTCCGCGAGTACCATGTCGGCGCCATGCCCGGCTTTTCCAAGATCCGGGCCGCGGCGACCCTACCGGCTTTCCTCACGCGGGGCATGTTCAAGAAAAGCCTCGCTAAAATGGTGAAGTCGAGTATGAGCCAGGACGTCATCCTGCGGGGCAGTACGGTCACCGAGCTGGAATCTCTGACGGGCTACATCGTGAATCTCGCGGACAAGGTCGGCGTAGACGCGCCTTACAACGCCGCTTTGCTCAGGATCGCGCGGAGCGCGTTCTCCCGGCCCGGCTTCCGGCCGATGGAAAGCAGGGACCTCCTGAAGGCAGTCGAGGCGGGCCTCTGAGGAGGGTGGCGTGAGTAAGGTTAGGAGGGACAGAGCTTACGGTTCGCAGTCGAAGAAGCGTTTGAGGAGGTCCTCGAGCAGGGCGAGGGCTTCCTCGTCCGAGGCGATCCGGCCTTCCGAGACGCGATAGGAGCAGAGGTCCAAGACCGCGCCGACGATGATTTCGGAGTAGGTGTCGAGGTCGCCGACGGGATAGCGGGAATCCCGTTTGAAGTACGTCGCCATGAGGGGCAGGAAGGCGCTCCGCGCGCGCTCTGCGTACGCGAAGGGCGATTCCCTCCGGTAGGCGGTCCGTAGTTCGGCGAGGAAGAGCTTCCGGCCGGAGAAGAAGGCCAGGACGGCGGCCGCGATGGCGCGGATACGGGGTTTTCTCCCTTCGCCCGCCACGGCGGCGGCGAGAGCCTCGGCCTCGGGCAGGAATAGCGCGTCGACGAGCGCTTCCTTGGAAGGGAAATACCGATAGAAGGTCCCCTTCGCCACGCCGCATCGCCGCGCGATATCCGCGACCGATGTCGCCGGGACCCCGCGCGCGGCGAACAGGCTTCCCGCAGCCGCGACGATGGCTTCCGCCGATGTCTTCTTCGGTGCTCCCCGCATGGCGGAATCCTACTTGTTGTGCCGGTTGCTGATCCGCTTGCGATGGCTCAAGAGGAGTCTCTTCGCCCGCTTGAATTCGGGCTCATCCACGGAAAGCACCAAGCCGTCGTCCGAAGCTATCCGCTTCCCCTTTAAAAACGTCTCGTAGGGGATGTCGTTGTCCTTGAGTATTCCCGCGAACGGCTTCAGTTTTTCTTGGTCTTCGAAGGTCCAGAGAATCGGCATCGCGCCCTCCTCCCGAAAGTATAGCGAATGCGGCGGTCGATGTCTCCGTTCGTACCGGGCCGGGGCAAGATCGCGCCCGCGGCCGACGCGACCTACGGCGCGCGGGTGGATTTCCCCGCGCGCCTCCGTTCGTTAGCGGTGCAGGTCGAAGCGGTCCAAGTTCATGACCTTTATCCACGCCGCGACGAAGTCGTTCGTGAATTTTTCCCGCGCGTCCTCGCTGCCGTAAACCTCGGCCAAGGCTCGCAACTGGGAGTTGGAGCCGAAGACTAAGTCCGCGCGGGTGGCGGTCCACTTGGCATTCCCGCTCGCGCGGTCGCGCACCTCGAAGACGTTCTCGTCGCCGGTCTTCTTCCACTCGTTGTCCATATCGAGGAGGTTCACGAAGAAGTCGGCGGTGAGCGTTTCGGGCCGGTCGGTGAAGACGCCGTGCTCCGAGCCGGAGAAGTTCGCGCCGAGGACCCGGAGGCCCCCGACGAGCACCGTCATCTCCGGCGCGGTGAGCGTCAGGAGCTGCGCCCGATCGACGAGAAGCTCTTCAGCCGTCACCGAGAATTCCTTTTTGAGGTAATTCCGGAAACCGTCCGCGACCGGCTCGAGCACCGCGAACGACGCGATGTCGGTCCGCTCCTGGCTCGCGTCCGTCCGACCCGGCATGAAGGGGACGGTCACCTTCATGCCGGCGTTCTTCGCGGCCTTCTCAATCGCCGCGCAGCCGCCGAGCACGATGAGGTCGGCGAGGGAAACCTTCTTACCTCCCTTCTGGGCGTCGTTGAAGTCCTTCCGGATGCCCTCCAGTACCGAGAGCGCCTTCCGGAGCTCGGCCGGCTCGTTGACCTCCCAGTCTACCTGCGGGGCGAGGCGGATGCGCGCTCCGTTGGCGCCGCCCCGCTTGTCCGATCCGCGGAAGGTCGATGCCGACGCCCAGGCCGTAGCGACGAGTCGGGAGATCGACAAGGGCGAATCGAGGATCTTCGACTTGAGGGCCGCTATATCCGCCGCGTCGATGAGCGGGTGGTCGACGGCGGGGACGGGATCTTGCCAAATCAGGTCTTCCTTGGGGACTTCCGGCCCGAGGTAGCGGGCGCGGGGGCCCATGTCGCGGTGGGTCAGCTTGAACCAAGCCCGGGCGAAGGCGTCGGCGAACTGATCCGGGTTCTGGAGGTAGCGCCGCGCGATCGGTTCGTAAATCGGGTCGTAGCGGAGCGAGAGGTCGGCCGTAGTCATCATGGGCCTATTCTTCTTGGACGGGTCGTGCGCGTCGATCACCATGTCCTCGTCGGCCACGTCTTTGGCCAGCCACTGGTACGCGCCGGCCGGGCTCTTCACGAGCTCCCACTCGTACTTGAAGAGGATCTTCAGGTATCCCATGTCCCAGCGGGTGGGGTAGGGCTTCCAGGCGCCCTCGATACCGCTGCCTATGGCGTCGCCGCCGACGCCGCTGCCGAAGCGGCTCTTCCAGCCGAGGCCCTGGTCTTCGATGGGCCCGCCCTCGGGGGCGGGGCCGACGAGGGCCGCGTCGCCCGCGCCGTGGGCCTTGCCGAAGGTGTGCCCGCCGGCGATGAGGGCGACGGTCTCCTCGTCGTTCATGGCCATGCGGGCGAAGGTTTCCCGTACGTCGCGGCCGGAGGCGACCGGGTCGGGTTTGCCGTTCGGGCCTTCCGGGTTCACGTATATGAGTCCCATCTGGACCGCCGCGAGCGGGTTCTCCAGCCGGCGGTCGCCGGAATAGCGCTTGTCGCCGAGCCACTCGTCCTCGGAGCCCCAGTAGATGTCCTCTTCCGGCTCCCAGACGTCCACCCGCCCGCCGCCGAAACCGAAGGTCTTGAGGCCCATCGACTCAAGGGCGCAGTTACCCGCCAGGATCATGAGGTCCGCCCAGGAGATACGCCGGCCGTACTTTTTCTTGATCGGCCAGAGGAGGCGGCGCGCCTTGTCCAGGCCGACATTGTCCGGCCAACTATTGAGCGGCGCGAAGCGCTGGCTCCCTGACCCCGCTCCTCCGCGGCCGTCGCCCATGCGGTAGGTGCCCGCGCTGTGCCAGGCCATCCGGATGAAGAGCGGCCCGTAGTGGCCCCAGTCGGCCGGCCACCAGGACTGCGAGTCGGTCATCAGCGCGTAGAGGTCTCTTTTGACCGACGCGAGATCGAGTTTCTTGAACTCTTCCGCGTAGTCGAAGTCCGCTCCCATCGGATTGCCGACGGCGGAATGCTGATGGAGTATCTTGAGGTTTATCTGATTCGGCCACCAATCCCGGTTCGACCGCGCGCCTCCGGCCGCGGTCTTGTGCGATGCGCCCGTCACCGGGCATTCGCCTGCGCTACCCATACGTTTTGCTCCTTCTTCGTACGCCACCCGCACTGCGTCGCTACCCACGCGAGTCGATGATCAAGCGAAAGCGGATTCGGGCTGCGCGGCCGTCGGCATGTCGATACGTTTAAAATAATAGTAGTACCGAATAGCAATAATATGAATAGAAATCCGAGGCGGATCCGTCGCGGCCATTCGCGCGCGAGTCGTCGATTTCTCCAATTTCCGCCGCCGCGCTTGCCGTCCCCATTGCGGCAGTCGTATTCTGATATTGTTTACTAAGGAGATAAGCTTTGACCGGTCCCGCGCGTTCCGACATCCGGTTCTGGTTCCGGGGAGAGACGATCTCGATAAAGGGCATCTCGCCGCAGAAGACCGTCCTGCGCTGGTTGAGGGAGGACGTGCGGGCCACGGGCACCAAGGAAGGCTGCGCCGAGGGCGACTGCGGCGCCTGTACGGTGGCTGTCGGCGCCTTGGACGGCGCCGCCCCGGGCGGCCTCCGGCTCCGCGCGATCAACAGCTGCCTCCTCTTTCTCCCCGCTCTAGACGGCAAGGCCCTCTTCACCGTGGAAGACCTGGCCTCTGGCGAGGATCTCCACCCCGTCCAGGCCGCCATGGTGGAAACGCACGCGAGCCAGTGCGGCTTCTGCACTCCCGGCTTCGTCATGAGCCTCTGGGCGGACTACGAGGAACGGAACGGGCCTCCCGACCGGTCGGAAACCGCCGCCGTCCTTTCCGGCAATCTCTGCCGCTGCACCGGTTACCGCCCCATCTTCGACGCGGCCCGGGCCGCCTGGGATTATCCCGCGGCTAAGCTCGACCGCCGACCGATAGCCGCGGCCCTGCAGGCCGTCGCCGAGCTCGCGCCCCTCGCCTACGAGGCCGAAGGCCGGCGCTGGGACGCCCCTCGCTCGGTGGACGATCTGGCCTCCTTGGCCGAAGCCGCACCCCGATCGCGTATCGTGGCCGGGGCCACGGACCTCGGGCTCAGGGTGACCAAGTCAGTCGAAGATCTCGGGGACCTCATCAGCGTCGCCGCGGTCGACGAACTCAAGACGATACGCGAAGACGGAGGCGGCCTCGCGATAGGCGCGGGCGTGGCCCTGACCGACGCCTTCCGCGCCCTGATCGACGCGTTTCCCGACCTGGCGGAGCTCGCCGGCCGGTTCGCGGGCGTCCCGGTGCGGAACGCGGGCACCCTGGCCGGCAACGTGGCCAACGGTTCGCCCATCGGCGACTCGCTTCCGGCGCTCCTGGCTCTCGACGCCTCGGTCGTCCTCCGCAAGGGGTCCCGCGTCCGGGTGGTTTCTTTGGACGCGTTCTATACGGGGTACCAGAAGAGCGTCCGGGAGGCCGGGGAAGTCATCACGGCCATCCGCGTCCCCTTAAGCGAGCCGGGGACAGAGCTCAGGGCGTGGAAGGTCTCCAAGCGCCGCGACCAGGACATCAGCGCCGTGTGCGGTTCTTTCGCCCTGATCCGCGACGGCCAGGGCAACGTTACCGTCGCCCGGCTCGCCTTCGGCGGCATGGCGGCCGTGCCCGCGCGCGCCCGCCGGGCCGAAGCTGCCCTCCTGGGCCGCCCCTTCGGCGAAGCGAGCCTCGCGGCGGCCCGGGACGCTCTGGACGAGGATTTTACTCCCCTCAGCGACGGCCGGGCCACCGCCGACTACCGTCGGACGATCGCCAAGAACCTCCTGACCAGGTTCCATGCGGAGGTGACCGCATGACGAACGCCCGCGACGTCGGCGCAGCCGTCCCCCACGAGAGCGCCGCCCTCCACGTGAGCGGAGCCGCCCCCTACCTCGACGACATTCCCGAACTCCAGGGCACCCTCCACGGGGCCTTCGCTCTGTCCCCGGTGGCCCACGGCAGGCTCAAGGGCTTGAATCTGGAAGCGGCCCGAGCCTACCCGGGAGTAGTCGCCGTCATTGCCGCCGCCGACATCCCCGGCCGGAACAACGCCGGCCCCGCGCCGGAGGACGACCCCATCCTGGCCGCGGAGGTGATCTCCTTCCATTCCCAAGCGATCGCCCTGGTGCTGGCCGACAGCATGGAGACGGCCAGGAAGGCTGCGCGGCTCGTGGAAGCCGATATCGAGAGCCTGCCGGCCATCCTGACCGTGGACGAGGCGATGGCCGCCGAAAGCTGGGTCCTGCCTCCCGCCGAATTGCGTCGCGGCGACGCCGAAGCGGCCCTGGCCGCCGCCCCGCGCAGGCTCAGCGGCCGGACCCGCGTGGGCGGCCAGGAACATTTTTACCTGGAGGGGCAGGGCGCCTACGCCCTACCCGGCGAAGGCCGGACCGTGCACGTCCATTCGTCCACCCAACACCCCACCGAGATGCAGCACCTCGTCGCCGCGATGCTCGCTTGGGATGCCCACCAGGTGAGCGTGGAGTGCCGGCGGATGGGCGGCGGCTTCGGCGGCAAGGAGAGCCAGTCGGGCCAGGCGGCCTGCGCCGCGGCCCTGGGCGCCTGGAAGACCGGCCGCCCCGTGAAGGTGAGGCTGGACCGCGACGACGACATGGCCATGACGGGAAAGAGGCACGATTTCCTCATCGACTGGGATGTCGGGTTCGATGGGGAAGGACGGATCGAAGGGCTCAAGCTGGAGCTCGCGAGCCGGTGCGGATACAGCCCGGACCTTTCGGGCCCCGTCAACAACCGGGCCGTCTTCCACGTCGACAACGCGTACTGGCTCCCCGCGGTGGCCGTCCGCAACCTGCGGTGCAGAACCAACACGGTCTCCAACACGGCCTTCCGCGGCTTCGGCGGCCCCCAGGGCATGTTCGCCGTGGAGACGGTGATCGACGCCGTGGCCCGCAGCCTCGACCTCGATCCCCTGGACGTCCGGAAGCGCAACTTTTACGGCCCGTCCAGCGGGGACGAGCGGAATGTCACCCCCTACGGCATGAAGGTTGAGGACAACATCGCCCCCGCGCTCGTTGAACGGCTGGAGACGACGAGCGAGTACCGGAAGCGGCGGGAAGAGGTCGGGGCGTGGAACGCCTCCCATCGATTCCTCAAAAAAGGACTTGCTCTGTCCCCCGTAAAGTTCGGGATAAGCTTCACGGCCACCATGTTCAACCAGGCCGGCGCCGTGGTCCACGTCTACGCCGACGGCTCGGTGTCGGTCACCACGGGCGGCACCGAGATGGGGCAGGGGCTCTACACCAAGATCAGGCAGATCGTGGCCCACGAACTCGGCGTCGGCCTGGAAAAGGTGCGCCTCCTCCCCACCGACACGAGCCGGGTGCCCAACACCTCGGCCACCGCGGCGTCCAGCGGCAGCGACCTCAACGGCAAGGCCGCCCAGGCCGCGGCCCGGGACATCCGGAACCGGCTCGCCGCCTTCGTCTCAGGCGGCCGCGATCCCGCCTCGATCCGCTTCGAGGGAGGCCGGATCATCGCCGAAGGCCTCGACCTGGCCTTCGACGAGACGGTCGGGAAGGCGTACCGGGCCCGGATCAAGCTTTGGGAAAGCGGCTTCTACGCCACGCCGAAGATCCACTACGACCCGGAGACGATGCAGGGACGGCCTTTCTACTACTTCGCCTACGGAGCCTGCTGCGCCGAGGTTGAACTGGACGCGCTGACCGGGGAGAACCGCATCCTCCGCGTCGACATCCTCCACGACGCGGGAAGGAGCCTGAATCCGGCCATCGACCGGGGACAGATCGAGGGGGGCTTCCTCCAGGGCGTCGGATGGCTGACCACCGAAGAGCTCTGGTGGACGAGCGAGGGCCGCCTCTGGACCCACGCGCCTTCCACCTACAAGATACCCGCCGCGTCCGACTGCCCCGCCGACCTCCGCATAGACTTCTGGAACGGCGACAACCTGGAGGACAGCATCCACAAGAGCAAGGCCGTCGGGGAGCCTCCCCTCATGCTCGCCCTGGCGGTCTACTTCGCCTTGGCGGACGCGGTGGCCGCCGGCGGCGGCCCGGACGCTGCCCGCCGCCTCACCGCCCCGGCCACCCCCGAAGCCCTCCTCCGGGCCCTCGGCGGCCTTGAAACGGAGAAACAGCTATGACGAACCCCCTCGGACTCTCCAACCTTGAATCCGCGCTGACGCGAGACTTGGCCATGCTGGGCTATCCCCACCGCGAATGGATACCGGGTCGCCTCCACGAAGGCACGGAAATCCTGGACGTGCTGATCGTGGGCGCGGGCCAGTCGGGCCTGTCCGCCTGCTTTGCCCTTATGAGGGAAAAGGTGGACCGCATCCTCGTGGTGGACTAGAAACCGGCGGGCAAGGAAGGCCCCTGGCGGGACTTCGCCCGGATGGTCACCCTCAGGACCCCCAAGTACGTGACCGGCCCCGACCTAGGCATTCCGAACCTGACCTTCCAGGCCTGGTACGAGGCCCAGTGGGGAGAAGCGGCCTGGGCCGCCCTCAAGCTCATCCCCAAGGAGCTGTGGGCCGACTACCTCGCCTGGTACCGCCGCTTCCTGGCCCTCCCGGTCCGCAACGGGGTGAAGGTCCTCTCCATCGATTGGAATCCCGCGGCCCGCGCGTGGTCGGTGGCCGTCGCCCCGACCGGCCCTGCCGCCTCCGGCGCCGCCCCGGCAGTCGCGACGGAAACCCTCATGGCGCGGAAGGTCGTCCTGGCCACCGGCATCGACGGCGCGGGCCGGTGGGAGGTTCCCCCCGAGGTGCGGGCCCTCCCCAAACGGTTCTGGGCCCACACCCACGAGGACATCGACTTCGCCTCCCTCGCGGGGAAAAAGGTCGGCGTGCTCGGCGCTGGAGCATCGGCCTTCGACAATGCGGCGACGGCCCTGGAGGCGGGGGCGGAGGTCGCGCTCTTCTTCCGGCGGGTAAAGCTCGTGGACGTGAACCCGTACCGGTGGGCCGAGTTTACCGGCTTCCTGAAACACCACGCCGACCTGGACGACGGCCAGAGGTGGAAGTTCACCGTCCAGTTCCTCAGGATGGGCCAGCTGCCCCCGGCCGATACCCTCGCGCGCGCGCGGAAACATCCCGGCTTTTCCCTCCACCCCGGCTCGCCCTGGAAGGAGGTCGAGGCCTCAGGCGAAACGGTCCGGGTGACCACTCCCAAGGGAGTTTTCGATTTCGATTTCCTCATCATCGGCACCGGTTTCGTCACCGATCTCGGCCTCCGGTCCGAACTGGCCGCGGTCCGGGACAAGATCGCCCTCTGGTCCG
Source organism: Spirochaetota bacterium (assembly GCA_023398155.1). GTDB lineage: Bacteria > Spirochaetota > Spirochaetia > Treponematales > Breznakiellaceae > JAEXTK01. The sequence goes on along the minus strand of JAEWSV010000218.1, from coordinate 422 downwards.
ACCGGTTCACGCCTCAGGACGAGTGGCGTTTCGAAGGCCTCGGCCGGCATCCCTATCTCGGGAGCGGCGGCCAGTTCATCCCGAAGCTTCGGGACGCGGACCCCTGGGTCTCCTCGCTGTTTTGCTACACGTACGCCGGCCTGCCGAGCCTCGGCTTCGCGGGGGCCTTCATCTCCGGGCTCAAATACAGCCTGCCCAAGTTGGTGGACGAGGTGACCCGGCAGCTCTACCGCGAAGACGCCGAGGTCTTCTTCGCCGGCCTGGAGGCCTATGATGTCAAGGAATTCTAAACGATCAGCGCCCCGCGGCCGCTTCGACCTCCGTAGGCGCTGGGCGCTCCGGAGCCTCCGGGTGCTCCAGGACGGTGTCGTCGCTCCGCGTACCGTGGTGATCGAAGACGGCCGCATCGCGGCCGTCGAACC
>JAEWSV010000115.1 GCA_023398155.1 Spirochaetota bacterium | reverse complement strand
GCCCTGAATTCCGCCCACCGCGTTTCCAGCCCCGCGAGCTCGCCCTCCGCCTGTATCTCCGCTTTCGGCATGCGGATGGTCCACCGGGAACCGAGGCCCGTCTCGCTCTTCACCGAGATGTTCTCCGTGCCGAAGGCCGCGAAGATCTGCCGCGTGCCCTGGCCTTCGCCCGCGTCCTCCTTGGTGGTCACGCCCACCAAGCGCGGCCTGCCCTCCGGCCCCGGCATCAGGCGTTCCTCCGCGATGCCGCTCCCGTTGTCCTCTACGGAGAGGATCACCCAGCCCGCAGACTCGTCCAGGGTGATGGATAGGATGCCCGGCCGCTCCGCCGCGCGGATCGCGTCCAACGCGTTCGATACGAGGTTCACGATGGCGCGCCCCGCCTCCAGGTAGTGGGCCCGCGCCTCGCCGACGTTCGGCGCGAAGCGCAGGCGGAGCTCGCAGCTCACCGGCGAGTGCTCCACCATCGGGATGATCCGGTCCAATACCAATTCCTTGAGGTTCACCGTGCGGAAGCGTTGTACCGAATCGCGGAAGAGGTTGAGCATATTGACGAGGGCCGTCGTCTCCCGGTTGATGTCTTCGATGATGCGGCTGCAGTTTTCCGCCGACAGGGCCCCGGCCATGTCCGCGAGCAGGCGGATCGCCTTCTTCGCGTCGTGCCGGATCTTGCCGAGTTCCTCCGCGGTGCCAGTCTCCACGCCCGCGCGCGCGATCGCCTCGATGACGGCTTGCGGCTCGGCCTCTATCCGGATGAAGGTCAGCGCTTTCCACGCGAGCCGCTCGCGCTCCTTGAAGCCTCGCCGTTTGAAGAAGGAGAGGGAATCGGACTGCCGCTCCCACACGTAGAGGTCGATCTTGGCTCCCGCGGCGGCCTCCTCGGCCAGCTTGGTCAGGATAGCCGCTCCGATACCCTTGGCCCGGCCGAACGGGCTCGTGACCTGCTTATAGATATGGAGCCGCTTGCCCGCGGGATCGGACCAGGTCTCCACGTATCCCAGGATCTCCCGTTCTTCTTCCCATACGAAGGAATGCCCGTAGTCCTTCTCCAGCGTCTCGTTCACGACGTAGGGCGAGGGAATGATGAAACTATCCAGGTTGAGGCTCGGATTGCGCCTGATCCGTTCTTCGAGGGCGGCGGTCATCGGCTTGATATAGAGCGACGTCATGGGACCAATGTCGCGCCAACGGGGAGCGGCGTCAAGGATCGGTCATCGCGATCGTGACCAGACCGACGAGGCGGTATGGCGCGCCCCGTCACGATCGGGCCCTTCAATCGGCCGCGTTTTCGTCGTACCCTACGGCATGACCGAAGAAACCTTCGCCCGCATCGAAGCGCACATGCTCGCCCGGATGAACGACGGGGCGCACGACGCGCAGCACGTATACCGGGTCCTCTACGCCGCCCTGGATCTCGCGTCCGGCCTTAAGCTGGACATGGACGCGCTCATCGCCGCCGCGCTCCTGCACGACATCGGGCGGGAAGCGCAGTTCAAGGATCCCGCCCTGGACCACGCGGCCGTCGGCGCGGATCTGGCGGTTAACTACCTGCGGGGCCTCGGCTGGCCGGAAGGGCGCGTGTCCCTCGCGGCCGCATGCATCCGGACCCACCGGTACCGCAAGAACGCGGAACCCGAAAGCCCGGAGGCGAAGATCCTCTTCGATGCGGACAAGCTCGACGTGGCGGGCGCCATCGGGATAGCGCGGACCCTGGCGTACAAGGGCATCGTCGCGGAGCCCTTCTACTCGCTGGACGAGGCGGGACGCGTGCTGAACGGCGACGGCGACGCCGCGGCGTCGTTCTTCCAGGAATACCGATGGAAGCTCGAAAAGGTATACGAGGGTTTCTATACCGAAAAGGCGCGCGCCACCGCCGCCGGACGCAGGGCCGCGGCCGCGTCCTTTTATGAAAGCATGTTGGACGAGGTCCGGTGCGCGCACCGCGATGGGCGGGCCCGGCTGGAAGCGGTCCTCGACTGAGGCCCTTCAGGCCTTCTTCGTTTCGCTCCGGTGCCGAGCCGCGTAGTCGGCTTATTGCGCTTGAGCTTCTACTTTCGCCTGTTCCGCCTTCCATCGGCCGTCGTCGAGCCAGGCTTTGAAGGCGGCTTCTACTTTCGGCTTCAAACCCGCCTTCGCGCTCGAGAGAGCCAGGAACGTCGGGGTCCTGAGGAGCGGAGGCTTCTGGAGGTAGTACGTCTTGATTCCGACGGCCTTGCACATGATGGGAATGAGGTCTTCCACGGCGATTATAACTTGGACGCGCCCGTCGGCGAGCATCTTGAACTGTTCCGCGTCGTTGGCCGCGACGATCGGCGAGGATCCTCGGGTGAGGGCCTGATGGCCGGGATGGCCCCCCACGATGCCGACCTTGTATTTCCGCAGGTCGCCCGGGTTCCCGACCTTGACGCCGGGATCAGTCGTCACCGCGTAAAAATTGGACTCGGCGATTCGCACCTGCACCGCGACGGCGCCCTTCGCTTGGGCGATGACGGGTTGGGCCAGGAAAAAGGCCCCGTCGATCCCCCCCTTCGCGAGTTCCCTCACCAAGTCCCCTTGGACGGGATATGCGGTGATTTTCGCGTCGAATCCCGCTTCCCTAAAGACTTTGACGACGGACGGCCCGTAGTTCGCCATTCCTTCTATCGTCCCGATCTTCAATTCCTGCGCGCCCGCGGTGGATAGTGCGAGCAGTCCGATAAAAATTGCTGCGATACGCTTCATGTGATTCTCCTCTTTATTTCCATCCCGCGACCGCCGCCGGCCGTCGCATGGATACGGATCGCCGGGGTCAGACCGTCCTGAATTTCGATATCTCGTAATCGAGCGTTTTGATGTTATCGGAGTTCGCGTGGGACAAACCGGTCAGCTTCATCATCGATTCCGATATCTCCTTGATGCCTTTCACCATCTCTTCTATGCCGTTCTTGTTTTCCTCGATTATCTCTGTAATTTTTTTCATGGATACGTCGATATGCGCGGTGCCCTCGCGCATCCCCTCTCCGGAACCCCTGACGTCTTCCGTCAACTTGATGAGCTCGCCGAGCGATTCCGTGATCTGCCTGTTCCCGATGGATATCTCCTTGAGTCCGGACAGGGTCTCGTTCATCCCGTCGGTTACGGCCGTGATGCCGGCGATCACCTCGCCTATCGTCACGTTAGAGTCCCGCGTCATCGCGGTGGCCTTTTCTATGCCGGCGACGACTTGGTTGATGGAATTGCCGATGCTCTTGGCGTTCTCGGCGGTCTGCTCCGCGAGCTTCCGTATTTCGTCGGCCACCACCGAGAATCCGCGGCCAGCGTCTCCCGCGTGCGCCGCCTCTATGGCCGCGTTCATCGCCAGGAGGTTCGTTTGGCTGGCGACGTTGTTGATGACCGTGATCATTTCCGAGATCAGGTCGGTGGACCGGGAGACATCCTCCATGGCTTGCAGGTTCAGGGACGTCCCTTCTTCAAGGTCTTTGGTCTGGGATTCAAGACGGCGGACGAGTTCGAGTTTGTTCCCCGTAGCCCGCTCGATGTTCCCGACGTTGGCGATCATTTGTTCGATGGCGGCCGAAGATTCATTGACCGCGGCGGCCTGTTCCTGGATGCGATCGACGACATGCGCGATGTAGGCGTTGATCTTCGCCACGTTCTCGCCCGCATGGGAGATCTCGTTCTTGAGGAAATCGGTCCGCTCGCTCATGGACTTGGTCGAGGCGGAAATCTGCGAGGAGGAGGAGGAAACGGT
>JAEWSV010000619.1 GCA_023398155.1 Spirochaetota bacterium | reverse complement strand
CGCGGCGTACGCCGCCGTCGCCGAGACGTGGCCGGCCGATCCGCTCGCCTCCGAGGCGGCGTACCGCCGCGGGGAGCTCCTCTACCGCGCCGCGCGCTGGGCCGAGGCCGCCGACCGGTTGGCGGCGTACCGAGCGTCCTACCCGCAAGGAGCGCGCATGGACGGCGCCCTCTATTTGGGCGGCGTCTCGCTTTCCCGCGCCGGTAAGACGGACGCCGCCATCCTCCTCTGGGAGCGCCTGCTGCAGGACTACGCGAATAGCCGCTACCGGTTCCCCGCGCTCCTGGCCGCTGGCCGCGCCTACCGCGAAAAGAGCGATTGGGACGACGCCTTCCGGATGTATACCGCGGCCGTCGCGGAATACGGGGACCGGGCTCGGGCCGCCGGGGCGGAGGAGGAGGCCGAAGTCCTCCGGTACCTCATCGCGAAGCTGCCGGAGAAAGCCGCGCGGCTCCACGTGCGGCTCGGCAAGGAACGGGGAGCGGCGACCGCCGAAGGTCGGCGGACCGCCCTGGAACTCGCCCGCTTCTATGTTACGGAAAGCGTACAGCGCGAAGCCGGCCTCCCGCTCCTGGACGAGGTGATCGCCCTCCGGCAAGAGGACCCGGCTGCTGCTGCGGAAGCCGAGCTCTTGACCGGCGATTATTACGCCCTCCTCGCTAGTTGGGACCGCGCCGCCGCGGCCTACCTGTCGGCGGTCTCGGCCGCGGCCGAGGCGCCCTCGGCCGCGAAGATGACGAGCGGCGCTTCCGTTCGCTCGGAAGGCGCGCCCGAGGCCCTCTTCAAGGCCGCGTCCGCCCGCCTGAAGGCAGGCAAGAATGACAGCGCGGCCGAGGTCGTCGCGACCCTCACGAAATCTTTCCCAGCGTCGCCCTGGACCGCTCGGGCGAAACGACTCTTGGAGACCGATCGATGAAGCGCGTATTGCTGGCCGCCGTTTTCACTATCCTCGCCCTGAACGCCCCGTACGCCCAGGAGGCCGGGCCGGCCGCGGAAGAACCTTCCGCCGCCGAAGCGCTGCGCCTCCCCGATACCGAAAGCGAGGTCCGCGCCGTCCTGCCTTCCGCCGTGGAGGCGCCGCTGCCGCCGCTGCCGCCGGTGCCGCTTCCTTCTTCGATTCCGCCGCTCCCCTCCGCGGGAGAGTTGGCCGTGCCCGAGTCGGCGTACAAGATCCAATCGGCGCCCGAGGACGCCGGAGAGAGCGATCGCGGCGAGATCCTCGTAGACGCCGAACTCGGCGCGGGCCTCTGGTCGGCCGTCGCGGCGAAGTTTTCCCTGTACCGGCCGGGGCCGGTTTCGTACGCGCTCGGTTTCGCGCACGAGGGAGCCGACGGCTTCGCCTTCCACGAGGCGGGCGAGGGCTATTTGCTCCGCCGGAGTTCCGTGAACGGCCGCGCCGACGGATCGACCTCGCGCGGCGCGGACTGGACGGTTTCGGCCGCCTTTTCGGATGAGTCCGACGGTCTCCAGGGGCAAAGCGCGGACTTCTCGGCGATATCCCACCGGTATTTGAACGGGAACGCCTCGTGGGAACAGACTATGGGCGCTTTCGGGCTCCGCACCGGCATCGACGCATCTATCGCCACTCGCGCTCCGGAACGGGCAGCGACGGTTTCCGGGGATGACGGAGCCCTCCGCGAGCTGGAATTCGCTCCGCGCCTCGGGGTGGATTGGGAACGAGGCAAGCTGCTCCTAGCCCTGGAGAGCGCGTACGGTTTCCGCAGCCTCTATACCGACGCCGATCTCCTGGGCGATCCCTATCAATCCATCCGTGCGGATTTGTCCGCGACTTACGAGCGGTCTCCTTCCCTCGTACTGGGGGCCACCGTCGGCGCCGCTTCCACCTCGAGCTTCGCGTTCCTCGCGCCGTTCTCGGTCCGCGCGGAGGCGGGGATGGGCGACTATGCGGCCGTCGCGCTATCGGGCGGCCTCGCCTCCGACGGCGCCGCCCTTTCCGCCGCGTGGAAGGCGAATCCCTACCTCGACGCGGGCGGACCGCTCGGAGACGACGCCCGTTGGTTCGTCGGCTCGCGTCTCGATCTCTTCGGGCCGAAGCGGCTGACGTTCCGCTTCGGCGCCGACTGGGCTTCGAGCTTCGAGGGAGGCGGCCGACTGGTTCCCGTCTCTCCGCCGGCCGGTTCCTCCCGGGCCCTCTACGCCTACGCCTTCGAGGAATACGAGACCTTCACGACCACGGCATCGGTGCGCAAGCGGTTCGGCGCCGTCGCCGCCGCTGAAGCCGGCGCCGTCGCCGGCCTCGGATGGATCGCCGACTGGATCGACGAGCCGACGTACGGCGCGGCCCAGCGCCTCGTCCTCGACCTTGAATACCGGGGAACGGACGAGTCCTACGGAGGCCGGATCGACGCGTCGGTCGGCTTCTCGCAGGATGATTTCGAGGCGCCGGTCGTGGACCTGAGCGGTTTCCTCCGCTTCGCGCCCTCCGCGCGCTTCGTCCTGGACCTCCGTGATATCCTCGCCGCCTTCGCGCTCTCGGACGGACGCGAGCGTTACGATCCCTATCTGTCCGCCGGTTTCCGCGCGGATGTCCGCATCCAGATATCGCTGTAAGGAGAAGAGCCATGCTCGAACTGTTCGTGAAGGGCGGCCCCGTCATGATCCCCATCGCCCTCTGCGCCCTCGCCGCCACCGTCATCGTCGTCGAGCGTTTCCTCTTCTTCCGTTCCCTGAAGAAGGAGGACGCCCTCCTCGTGCCGAAGCTCCGCGCCGCGGTGCGGGACGGCCGCTTCGAGGAGGCCTCCGGGCTCTGCGACGCGAGCGCCTCGCCCACCGCCTCCCTGGCCCGCGCCGGCCTCGACTATCGGGACCTGGAAGAGGCGGACATCAAGGAGGCGGTGATGAACGCCGCCAACCGCGAGGTGCCGCGCCTCGAGCGCTTCATCGATTCGCTCGGGACCGTCGCCAATATTTCCACCCTGCTCGGCCTGCTCGGGACGGTCACCGGCAACATCCGCGCCTTCGGCGTCCTGGCCGCTTCCGGGGCCATGGGCAATCCGGCCCTCCTGGCCGGCGCCATAGCCGAGGCCCTGATCACCACCGCCGCGGGCCTCATCGTCTCCATCCCCGCGACCATCTTCTACAACTACTTCGTCAGCCGGGCGAACAAGACGATCGTGGACCTGGAAAGCTCGGTCGGCGACCTCGTCCTCCTCATCGTCCAGCGCCGCTCCGCCTCTTCGAACACGCGGCCGGCGGGGGCGGGCCGTGCGCTTTAAGCGACGCCTGCGTTCCCGCGCGATCGTCGACCTCGTGCCGATGATCGACGTGGTCTTCCAGCTCATCCTCTTCTTCCTCGTTTCCACGACCTTCGCGATTCTGCCGGGCATCACGCTCAAGCTCCCCGAATCGTCCACGGCCGAGCCCACCGCGATGACCCGCCTCGCGGTCGCGGTCGTGGACCGGGACGAGGTCTACCTCAACGACGACCGCATGACCCTGCGCGAGCTGGAGGCGCGCCTCACCGCCATATCCGAGGCCGAGCGGGCCGAGATAAAGAGCGTCACCCTGGAAGCCGACCGCGCCGTCTCGTACGGGCTCACGATCGAGGTGCTCGATATCCTCAGGAAGAGCGGCTTCCGCGGCATCAACCTGCACACCTTGGAGAAGTAGGAAGTGGAACGGGAAGCGGACCGGCGTAGGCTGCGGACGAGCCTCCTCATCTCGCTCGCCTTTTGGGCGG
>JAEWSV010000606.1 GCA_023398155.1 Spirochaetota bacterium | reverse complement strand
CTGCGGAGTCGATCCCCTGTTCGGCGACCTGGCCGCCTTCGATCGATTGCTCGGCCGGGCCCACGCGGCGGGCATACGCGTCATCGTGGACCTGGTCATCAACCATACCTCGGACCGTCACCCCTGGTTCGAGGAGGCCCGAGCTTCCAAGGAGTCCGCGAAGCACGATTGGTACCTCTGGCAGCCGATCAGGCGCGGTTTCCTGGGGCGCCTCCTCCGGCCGAACAACTGGGTGGCCCAGTTCGAGCTTTCCAGCGCGTGGTGGCCCAACGAGGCGACCGGCGAGTATTACCTCGGCACCTTCACCCGCAACCAACCCGAGGTAAATTGGCGCAATCCGGATCTCCGCGCGGCCATGTACGCCGCGATCCGGTTCTGGCTAGACCGGGGCGTGGACGGATTCCGCATGGACGTCGTCAACTGGTACGTGAAGGACGCCGAGCTCCGCTCCAACCCGCGGAGCCTCACGGCGAATCCGGATCTCTTCCAGAGGCATATCTACGATCGCGATCGGCCGGAAACCCATGATATCTGCCGCGAGATCCGGGCCATCTCCGACTCCTACGAGGGCGACCGGGTCCTCGTGGGAGAAATATTCTGCCGCGACCCCGCCCAGGCCGCGTCCTACCACGGCGCGAAGCTGGACGAGCTCCACATGGCCTTCAACTTCGACCTGCTCTACCGGAAATGGTCCGCGGCGGCCTTCCGCGATTCGATACGGCGCTGGTACGCCGCGTTGCCCGCGGGCGCGTGGCCGAACCTGACGCTCTCCAACCACGACCAGAGGCGGCACGCCTGGCGCTACCGCGGAAAGGACGCGGCGGAGACGGAGGCCCGCTCTCGCGTGGCAGCCGCCCTCCTCTTGACCCTACGGGGGACGCCCTTCGTGTACTACGGGGAAGAGCTCGGCATGACCCAGGCGCAGCTCGCGCGGAGCGAGCTCCGCGATCCGCTCGGCGTGAAGACCTGGCCGCTTCCGCTCGGTCGGGACGGCGAACGCACGCCGATGCAGTGGTCCGCCGAGCCGGCCGCCGGTTTCACGGCAGGCCTGCCCTGGCTTCCGGTCAACGCCGATTATCGCGAGCGCAACGTCGCCGCGCAGGAATCGGATGCGCGGAGCCTCTTCTCCTGGTACCGCGCCCTGCTCGCGGCCAGGAAGGCCCACCCGGCCCTGGCCTCCGGCGATATCGAGTTCCTGGACCAGGACGATCCCGCGGTCATCGCGTACGCGCGCGCTGGGGAAGGAGAGCGCATAACCGCGGTCCTCAACTTCTCGGCCGAGCGTCGCTCCCTTCCCGAGGCCGCCGCCCGATCGCTCCGGGACGGGACGCCGATCCTCGTCTCCGGCGCGCAGGGACGTTCCCTGCGTCCCCAGGCGGCCAAGGATTCCCCGTTGGAAGGTTACGAAGTCCGCCTGGTCCGCGGTTGACCCGCCGGCGTCCGCGGCCGTATGTTCTCAATATGAATCTCATCCGCAAGCCGTTCCGCTACAGTTACGGAAACGCCGTACTGGTCCTCATCGGCATCAATCTCCTCGTCTTCCTCGCCCAGTCGGCTTTTCCCCGAGCCACCGCCTACCTGGCCCTCAATCCCGTGAACGTCGTCCGCGGGGGAGCCTATTGGCAGTTCCTGAGCTACATGTTCGCCCACGGAGGCATCTCCCACCTCCTGGTGAACATGCTCGGCCTGTTCTTCTTCGGAACGCAGGTGGAGCGCCATCTCGGGTCCAAAGAATTCCTCCTGTATTACCTGGTGACCGGCGTCCTGGCCGGCGTGTTCTCCTTCCTCGTATACCTGATGACCGGAGCGGAATACGTATACCTCCTCGGCGCGTCCGGAGCGGTCTTCGCGGTCCAGCTCGCCTACGCCACCTTCTTTCCGAACGCGATGATCTATATCTGGGGCATCTTCCCGCTCCGCGCGCCGACCCTCGTGCTCGGTTATACCGCCATCGAGCTCTTTTCCTCAGTGTTCGGTTTCCGGAGCGGCGTGGCGCATCTTACGCATCTCGCGGGCTTCGGCTTCGCCTGGCTCTATTTCCTCGTCCGCTTCGGCGCCAACCCCTGGCATTCCCTCGTCGGTCGCCGTTGGCCGTGAAAACGGTCCGCGCCGCGGCCGCCTGCTGCGCGCTGCTGACGGCGGCGAGCGCGGCGGCCGGAGAAGTCATCCAGATCCGCATCTCCGCGGACTTGGAGGCCCTCCCCGCGCGGTACATCGAGGAACCGGTCGCTCCCGACCGGGAAGCCGCCCGCCGCGCCGCGCTTGAAGAGGCGTCGCTCGTCCTGGGCGGCATGATCTACGGCTGGAAGTTCGAGTACGAGGTCGGCGAGCGCGCCCGCGGCATCGAGGAAACGTTCAGCCTCTCGGAGCAGGGCCGAGTGCCCTTTGGCGATCCGCGGCTGTCGGTGACGGACGCGGAGGCGGATACCCATAGGCTGACGGTTTGGATCTCCTACGTTCCCGACGAATCCCAGTCGCGCAGGCTCGCTTACTGGAAGTCCGGCGATTTCAAGCCGGTCAGCGGGGCGGGCTCCGCTCCGCTCGCCGCGCCCCTGGAGGGAAAACGGGCCGCCTTGGAAGACGCGGCCCGCGCCGCACTCCGCGCCTATCTGCGGGGGACGGAACGGAACCGACCGAAGGAAGCCCGCGGCGCCATCGCCCTCGTCGGCGAACCCCGCTATCGGGTGGATTCCGGGAAGTGGACCGCGGTCGCCCGCTTCCGTCTCATCGTCGACGAACTGATTCCCTTCGCGGCCTACTGACTCGGCCGGCGGCCCTCACTCCCCGATGATCTTCACGAGGACGCGCTTGCGTCGCTGACCGTCGAACTCCCCGTAGAATATCTGTTCCCACGGCCCGAAATGGAGCTCGCCCCGCGTGATCGCGACGACGACTTCCCTCCCCATCGCCTGCCGTTTCAGGTGGGCGTCCGCGTTCTCCTCGCCCACGTTGTGCCGGTAGGACGCCACCGGCTCGTGCGGCGCCAACTTCTCGAGCCAATCGTCGAAATCCTTGTGCAAGCCCGGCTCGTCATCGTTGATGAAGACGCTGGCGGTGATGTGCATGGCGTTGACCAGGCAAAGGCCTTCCTGGATCCCGCTGCGCCGGACCAGGGCCTCGACCTGGGGGGTGATGTTCAGGAAGCCCCGGCGGGTGGGGAC
>JAEWSV010000605.1 GCA_023398155.1 Spirochaetota bacterium | reverse complement strand
GCTAAGGACGCATGGCGCGATCTTCCCCCGGATGAACGGATCATGCACGCCCTGGTCAAGGGTATCGACGACCACATCGAAGCGGACGTCCTGGAAATCCGGCCTAAATACGGCCGGAGCCTCGAAGTCATCGAAGGGCCGCTGATGGCGGGCATGAACGAGGTCGGCGACCGCTTCGGTTCGGGCCGCATGTTCCTGCCCCAGGTGATCCGGAGCGCGCGGGTTATGAAGAAGGCCGTCGCGGTTCTGGAGCCCTTCATCCAGGCGGAAAAAGCAGCGGACGCGTCCGCCGGATCCGCGGCGGCCGGCGGCGCGGATGCAGCCGGCGGCGCGAGCGCGGTCGGCGCCGCCGCTTCCTCGGCAGGGGCGGAGAGCGACGCGGGACGAACCGTCGCGCAAGGGCGGTCAGGCGCGTCCGCCGGCATCCTCCTCGGCGGCAAGAAGATCGTCCTCGCCACGGTCAAGGGCGACGTCCACGATATCGGTAAGAACATCGTCGGCATCGTCCTGGCCTGCAACGGATACGACGTGGTGGACCTGGGCGTAATGGTTCCCGCGGACGAGATATTGGAAGCCGCGGTCAGGGAGAACGCCGACATCGTCGGCCTCTCCGGCCTCATCACGCCGTCCCTCGACGAGATGGCCCACGTCGCCAAGGAGATGGAGCGGCGGGGCTTCACGGTGCCGCTCCTCATCGGCGGCGCCACGACGAGCGCGGCCCACACGGCCCTCCGCATCGCGCCCCAGTACTCCGGAGCCGCCGTCTACGTGAAAGACGCGAGCCGGGCCGCGGCCGTCGTGCGCTCCCTCCTGTCTCCGGAGGATAAGCCCCGGTTCCTGGAACAGCTCGAGGCGGATTATCGCGCCGCCGCCGCGCGGCATGAGCACTTGGAATCCCGGCTGGAATTCCTGCCGCTCCGGGAAGCCAGAGCGAACGGCGTCAAGACCGATTGGGCCGCGGCGGATCTATCGGTTCCGAAGGTCCGGGGCGCGCTGGAGCTCGGGAATTACGACCTGGCCCGTATCGAGCCGTACATCGACTGGTCGTACTTCTTCTATTCTTGGGATCTCGGCCACGGTTTCGAGCGCGTATTGAACGATCCGGAGAAAGGCGAGGCCGCGCGCAAACTCTACGACGACGCCCGCGCCTTATTGGGAAGGATCGTCTCCGAAAAACTGCTTTCGGCCTGCGGCGTCGTCGGTTTTTACCCGGCGTCATCGATAGGCGACGATATCGTCCTCTTCGATCCGGATGGAGTCCGGTCCGCGGAACGCGCGGAAATCGCCCGTTTCTCCTTCCCCCGCAACCAGGAGAAGAAGCGGGCGGGCGGTTCCAACCCCTGCCTCGCCGACTTCATCGCGCCCGCAGACTCGGGTCGGGAGGATTGGATCGGTCTCTTTACGGTGTCCGCCGGCCATGGGCTGGACGCCCTCGTCGCTGAATTTGAAGCGGCCCATGACGATTACGGCGCCCTCTTGGCCAAGTCGCTCGCAGACCGGCTCGCGGAAGCCTTCGCGGAGGAACTCCACCTCCGGGTCCGCCGCGAACTCTGGGGCTACGCGAAGGACGAGCAGAAGACCCTCGCCGAACTTTTCGAGGCGAAATACCGGGGCATCCGTCCGGCGTTCGGGTATCCGGCTTGTCCGGACCACCAGGACAAGCGGATCGCTATCAAGCTGCTAGAAGCCGAGGAACGGTGCGGGATCACGCTCACCGAGAGCGCGATGATGCGGCCGGCCGCTTCGGTTTGCGGTCTCTTCTTCGCCCACCCCGCGTCCTACTATTTCGGCGTCGGCGTACTGGCCGACGACCAGCTCGCGGATTGGGCCGATCGCAAGGGCGTCGATCCCGTCGAGGCTAGGAAGCGGAGCGGCCGGACCTAGGCTTTTACGGGATGACGATGGTCGCTTTGCCGACCTTGTTGTGCTTACCGGTGAAGTTGTCCGATGAAGCCGAACCCAGGATGACCGAGTGCTTTCCCGATTTTAGCGGGCTGTCTTTCGGGTCGCCGGAGTCCCGGGGGATCACGAAGGTGATCGTCGTAACCCCGTCGACCTCGGTGCCGCTGAAGGAGACGAGATCGTTCTTTCCTCCGACGTTCACGTCCGGGGCGTGGCCGATGGGTGATACGCCGAAATCGTCCCGGGCGTACGCGACGCCGTCCTTCACGTATCCGATGAGGAAATTCGCGTTCGCCATAATTTTGGTCGGATTGAAGCCGACCGCCACCCAGCCGGAGGCTTTGGATGCGACGGTGACTTCCGCCGTATCGCCGACGATAACGATGGAAAGCTTTATGCCGTTCGATTCGGCCACTATCGGCGCCTGGGCCGTCGCCGTAGCGCCGATCGCCAGGGTGAGAACCAGGGAGAGTACCATCCGCGAGCGCAGGTTCATGGATTGCCTCCTAAGTTTCCAAATATAGTAACAATTACGAGTGGGGGCGAGTACTTCCGGTTTATCTGCACACGGCGCGTTTTATCATTACGCTCGCGTCGTTCCGATCCCGTATTCGGCTATTTTAGCCGCGAGGGTTTTTCGCGTGACGTCCAAGGCGCGCGCCGCGGCGGACCTGTTCCAGCCCGACCGCTCTAAAGCCATGAGTATCGCCGCGCGTTCGCACCGCGCGACCACGGCGTCGGAGTAATCCTTGAGTCCGCGGAACGTCGCGGGATCGAGGGCGTCGCAGGGGCACCCGGATGCGGGGATCGTCTTTACCTCCGATGCCGTCGCGTCGGTAGCGGATGCGCCCGACTGAGCTGCGTTCGCCGCTCCGGCCGTTTCGGCGCTTCGGCGCTCGGTTCCCGAACCTGGGGCCGCCGACAGATCGAGGAGCCGTCCGGCGGAAAGAAGGACCGCCTGGTTTACGGCGTTCTGGAGCTCCCGCACGTTGCCGGGCCAGGTATGGCGCATCCAACGCTCCATGAGCGCTTCTTCCACCCCCTCCACCGGCTTACGGTACTTCTTAGCGTAGCGCGCGACGAAGTACTCTACGAGGACGGGAATATCTTCCGGCCTCTCGCGGAGCGGCGGCAACAGGACGCTGATCGTGTTGATGCGATAGAACAGATCGCCGCGGAAGACGCCGCGGGCTATGAGAGCTTCCAAGTCCTGGTTCGTCGCGGCGATCACGCGTATATCGACGCGGATCTTCCGTGTTCCTCCGACCCGCTCGAAGCTGGATTCCTCCAGTACGCGGAGCAGCTTGGCCTGGACCGCCTGAGACATGTCGCCGATCTCGTCCAGGAAGAGCGTCCCGCCGTGGGCGAGTTCGAACTTCCCGATCTGTTTCTCCACGGCGCCGGTGAACGACCCTTTCTCGTGACCGAAGAGCTCGGAGAGGAGGAGGGATTCGGAGAGGGCCGCGCAGTTGATGCCGATGAAGGGTCCGTCGCGCCGTTCTCCGGAAAAGTGGATATACCGGGCCAGCACCTCCTTGCCGGTGCCGCTCTCCCCGGAAAGGATGACGGGGGCCTGGCTGTCCTTGACGCGGTCCGCCAGTTCCACGATGGCGGCGAATTTCGGGCTCCGCGTCACGATCTCGTGGGCGAACACGCTGGAGAGCAGCTCCTTCTTGAGGTAGGAGTTGTCCCGCTTGAGGCGGGCGAGTTCCAGGTGGCGGCGCACGGTCTCCAAG
>JAEWSV010000543.1 GCA_023398155.1 Spirochaetota bacterium | reverse complement strand
CTCCGCCCGCGCTCTTGGCCGCCTCCGCCGCATCCCGGAGGTCCAGCGCCGCGGCGAGCAGGCGCTCCGTCGCGTCGGGCCGCCGCGCCATCACCACGTCCTCCGCGAGCTCTCGGAGCGGCGCGTCCACTTCGTCGTACGATACGAGGCTCGCCGGATTGACGATGGCCATGGAAAGGCCGGCGGCCGTCGCGTACTTGAGGAATACCGCGTGCATCGCCTCGCGGACCGCGTCGTTGCCGCGGAAGCTGAACGACAGGTTCGAGATGCCGCCGGAGATATGGACGAGGGGGCAATGAGCGGTGATCCACTCGCACGAGCGGATGAAGTCCAGCGCGTACCGATCGTGTTCCGCTATCCCGGTGGCGACCGAAAGCACGTTCGGGTCGAAGATGATGTCCTCCGGCGGGAAGCCGTCATCAGTGAGCAACCGATAGCAGCGTTCGGCCACGGCTATCTTGCGC
This sequence comes from Spirochaetota bacterium, assembly GCA_023398155.1. Classification (GTDB taxonomy): domain Bacteria; phylum Spirochaetota; class Spirochaetia; order Treponematales; family Breznakiellaceae; genus JAEXTK01. The sequence continues at coordinate 2,252 of JAEWSV010000543.1, read as the reverse complement.
TCGAACACGTCGGCCTGCCCCTTCTCGTCGAAGAGCATGACGACGATAGCGGCCCCGTAGCGGCGCGCGAGCCGGGAACGGCGGAGGAATTCTTCCTCGCCTTCCTTGAGGCTGATCGAGTTGACCACGCCCTTGCCCTGGAGGCATTGGAGGCCGACCTCGATGGCTTCCCAGCGCGAACTGTCCACCATCACCGGAACGCGGGCTATCTCAGGGTCGGAGAGTGCGTGGCGCAAGAACCGGACCATGGTCGATTTCGCGTCCAGGAGCGCGTCGTCCATGCACACGTCGATGATAGCGGCGCCGGCGTCTACCATCTCCCGCGCGGTGGAGAGCGCCTCTTCGTATTTTTCTTCCTTGATGAGCCTGAGGAAGCGCTTGCTGCCGGCGACGTTCGTCCGCTCGCCGATATCGACGAAGCCCGCCGGGCCGTCAAAAACGAGGGTCTCCAACCCCGAAAGGATCGTGCGCCGCGGTAGTTCGGGCACTCGTCGCGGCGGGTACTTGGCCGCCGCCGCGGCGATGGCGGCGATATGCGCGGGCGTGGAGCCGCAACAGCCGCCCACCACGTTCACGAGGCCGTCCCGGAGGAAGGTTTCGATGAACTCCGCCATCGTCTCCGGCGTCTCGTCGTACTGGCCGAAACCGTTGGGCAGGCCCGCGTTCGGATGGGCGCTCGTTAAGCAGGGCGCGACGGCGGACAAGGATTCCACGTGCGGCCTGAGGCGTTCGGCGCCGAGGGAACAGTTGAGGCCCACCGACCAGGGCGCCGCGTGGAGGACGGACGCGCAGAACGCGTCCACGGTCTGCCCGGATAAGGTGCGTCCCGCCGCGTCCACGATGGTCCCCGAGATCATCACCGGTACGTCGAGGGAGCGCTCTTCCAAGAGGGCCGAGATCGCGAAGAGGGCTGCCTTGGCGTTCAAGGTGTCGAAGACGGTCTCCACCATCAGGATATCGGCGCCGCCGTCCAGGAGGCCCGCGGCGTTGATCCGGTACGCGGACACTAACTCTTCCCAGGAAACGCCCCGGGCGCCCGGGTCGTTCACGTCGGGGGAAATGCTCGCCGTAGTGCTCGTCGGGCCCAGGATACCCGCGACGAAGCGGGGTTTGTCCGGCGCGGTATACAAATCCGCGGATTCTCGCGCGAGGCGCGCTGCGGCTACGTTGATCTCGTAGGCATATTCTTCGAGATCGTAATCCGCCAGGGAAAGCGAAGTAGCGTTGAACGAGCAGGTTTCTATGATATCGGCACCCGCGCGGAGGTATGCCTGATGTATTGAGGCGACGACGCCGGGCCGAGTGAGGCAAAGGAGATCGTTGCAGCCCTTAAGGGGCTTCGGGTGGTCGCGGAAACGCTCCCCCCGGAATTCCTCCTCCGTGAGGCGGAACCGTTGCACCATGGTGCCCATCGCCCCGTCGAGGACGATGATGCGTTGCGTAGCGATCGCGTCGAGTCGTTCACGGATAGTCATGAAGCCATTCTATCGAAAGTAACGCATCCGCGAAAGCGGCCGGAAAGCGGCTCGCGCGGTCTCCGCGACGGTCTTGACGCCGCATCGCGGGATCGCCACCATATCGACATAAGGAATACCTCATGTCGAATACTCGAGAAGAACGGTTCCGCGTATATAGCCATGACGTGGACGGAGCCGACAAGCTCACCCTCGCCGCGGCCTTCAACTATTTCCAGGAAATCGCCGGGAATCACGCCCAGGACTTGGGAGTCGGCAGGGATTTCATGACCGCCTCCGGCCAGGCATGGATACTCTCCCGTATGACCGCCGTTCTGGATCGCCGGCCCCGTTGGGGATCGGAAGTCGGCGTCAGAACCTGGCCCCGCGGCACCGCCCGGCTCTTCGCGATCCGCGATTACGAGATGTCGAGCGAAGAGGGCGAGGTCATCGGCCGAGGCCGCAGCGGTTGGCTAATCGTCGATACGGCCACGCTCCGGCCGCGGCGCCCCGAAGCGCTGGCGGCCTCCCTACCTACCAACGAGGGCATGGACGCGGTCTCCGACGGGGCTCAAGGGCTTCCCGAGCGCGAGGGGCTCCAGGATGTCGGCCGCCGTACCGCCGCCTATTCGGACATCGACCACAACGGGCACGTCAACAACGCCCGCTACGTTCAGTGGATCCAGGACGTCCTCCCCGTGGACGAGCTCGAGTCCGCCGACAGCATGCGGCTCGACATCAACTACCTCGGGGAGGTGAAACCGGGTTGCGCGGTCCGGATCCGAGCCGGGCGGATGG
>JAEWSV010000533.1 GCA_023398155.1 Spirochaetota bacterium | reverse complement strand
CTCATGGAAGGCATCGCGGAGCTCGGCCTCCGGTGCCTCGTGCCGGCCGAACACCAGGCCCACCTCATCACCGCCATCATCGAACCCGACAATCCCCGCTATAGTTTCGACGCGCTCCACGACTTCGCCCGCGAGCGGGAATTCACCATCTATCCGGGCAAGCTCGCGGAGGCGAACACGTTCCGCATCGCGAACATCGGCGATATCCGGCCTGCGGAGATGGCTCGGTTCGTCGGCGCGCTCGGCGAATACATGGATTCGATCCGCGGTTAAAGCGACCGGTCAGCCGAGCGATCCGTAGGGAGTTCCGAAGCGTGAGTGTCGCAATAATCTTCAATACGCTCTTCGTATGGCCGATCCGCGCTCTCGTGGAATTCTTGTTCGTCCTCTTCCAAGTCATACTCAGGGACGAACCCGGGCTGTCCATCATCTTCCTGAGCCTCGTCGTCAACAGCGCGCTACTGCCCATTTACCTCGTGGCCGATCGGTGGCAGCAAGACGAGCGGGACCTCCGCGAGCGGATGAAGGGGAAACTCGCGGACATCAAGGCGGTTTTCAAGGGCGACGAGCGGCAGATGATCGTCAACGCCTACCACCGCCAGATGGGGTACACCCCCCTCAAAGCCCTGAAGTCCAGCGTCGGCGTTCTCCTGCAGATTCCGTTTTTCATCGCCGCCTACCAGTTCTTGAGCCACACGCCCTCGTTGCGGGGGGAATCCTTCCTGTTCCTTGAGGATTTGGGCGCGGCCGACGGTCTTTTCAAGATCGGCGGATTTTCGATAAACGCGATGCCGATCCTCATGACGGCTATCAACATCGCCTCGTCCTTGGTCTACACGCGGGGAATCGGATGGAAGGAGCGGATACAGCTCCTCGCTATGTCGCTTCTCTTCCTCGTTCTGCTCTACGATTCGCCTTCGGGATTGGTGCTGTACTGGACCGTCAACAACCTTTTCTCGCTCGGGAAAAACCTCGCGGTGACCTATCTCGAGCGTCCGGGGAAGGTCCTCCAGTGGACAGTGTCCGTGGCGGCGACGCTCCTGGCAGCCGCCATGATCGCCGGCGGGGCCTTCCTCAAGCCCCTCTACCGTTACTCCCTCATCGCGGCCTGCGTTTTTTGCGTCGCGGCGCCGTACGCATGGAGATTCCTGTTCCGTAGCGAAGAGGAAGGCGGGCCGGCCTCGGCCGAGGACCGATCGGTCTATTTCCTCTCGTGGGCGACGCTCCTGGCGCTCACCGGCATCTTGATCCCCGCGCAGGTCATCGCTTCGTCGCCGACGGAATTCGACTCCCCCTGGCGCTTTATCCTCTTCAGCCTCCTCCAGGGGCTCGCCGCGTGCCTCTTCCTCCCCGGTCTGGTCTGGGCGTTCGCCGGCCGGAAGCTTCAGCGGCTCCTTCCCCCGATCGCGGTCATCCTCGCGGCGACCGGTCTCGTCTCCGTTTTCGCCCTGTCCGGCAATTACGGAACCTTGACCCGCGGCTTCCTCTTCGATAATCCGAACCTCCTGCGCTCCGCCTTTCCCCTCTGGCTGAACCTGGCCGTAGCGGCGGGCGCCATCCTCTCTACCGTCATTCTCTTCAAGGTTAAGAAACAGCGTCTATTGACCCTCTTCTTTTCGGCCGCGATCGCCGCGGTCGTCCTGACGGCGGGAGTCGATATATACGGCACCGGCCATGAACTGGCCTCCGCGGCGGGCGATTCGACAAAAGGCAGCCCGGGACCCGATGAGGATGCCCTCTTCAAGTTCTCCCGAACGGGGAACAATACGTTCGTCCTCTTCTTGGATCGCGCCATCGGCGTGGCCTTCTATCACGCCATCGATCTTTTGCCCGAGACCGTTTCTGAGATGGACGGCTTCGTCTGGTACCCCAAGACGATTTCCTTCGGCGACTGCACCATCCTCGGCGTCCCGACCATCCTCGGAGGCTACGATTACGCGCCGTGGAACGTGAACGCGCGCGTCGACGCGCCGCTCGTCGCCAAGATAAACGAAGCCTTGACGATGCTACCCAAGCTGTACGGAGAAGCGGGAAAGCGGGTCGTCATCACGGATCCGAGCCTCGCGAATATGCGTTGGGTGCCCGATACCTCGATATACGACGGCATCCCCAACGTCACGGCGCGGAATATCAAGGGTCTCTTCGCGAAGCGCTACCTCAAGGAACAAGGGTACCCTCCGGAAAAGACCACCGAAGCCTTCGACTACGATATCGTCTATCGGTTCGCGCTGTTCCGGGTTTCGCTTCCCGCCCTCAGGTACGTCATCTACTACAACGGCGGGTGGTGGCGCGACGGCAGGTCCAACAGCTTCGATCGATCGCTGGCGGTGTTTCCCAACCTGTACTACCTTTCCGATCTATGCGCCGTCGACGACGGGGCGGACTCTCTCTCCATTTTCATGAACGAATCCACGCACGAATACGGAGCCTTCTCGACCGCGTTCATGCCGAGCAGGGACCCGATACGGTACGGCGAGGCGGACGAGAAACGCTTCGGTTCGCAAGGGGCCGCGGGCTACGCCTACGCCTACCTCGCCTCCCTCCGCGCGATCGGGACCTGGCTCGAGGAGCTCAAGGAACTCGGCGTTTACGACAACACCAAGATCATCATCGTGGCGGATCACGGCGGGAGGTTCCCGAACGATAAATTCGAAGTCGAGAGTTTGGAACGGTACAATCCCCTGCTCCTCGTAAAGGAACGGCGCGCTTCCGGGCCGCTCAAGATCTCCGATGATTTCATGACCATCGCGGACGTACCGTCCCTCCTGGTCTCCGATCTCGGCGGGGCGGCGAACCCCTACACCGGCCATCCGATCTCCTCCGATCCGAAGCGCGGCCCCCTCCGCGTCTACGAGGCGCCCGGCAGCCAGAATCGCCATGGTCCCGTCGGCTTCACCCTCAGGGCTTCCCGTACACTACGAGGCGGCGACATATACCGGGCCGACGCGTGGGGAGAGATCGAGGAATGAACAAGGCGCCGCTTCTCTTCCTTTTTTTCGCGATCGTCGTCGCGCCCGCCTTCGGCTATATCGACCCGGGTACCGGGAGCATGCTGTTCTCGCTCCTCACCGGGATCGCGGTGACGGCTTTCTTTTTCTTGAAGAACCTTTGGATCAGCGTCAAGACTCTTTCCTTCGGCGGCCCGAAAGTCGCCGCGGGTGAGAGAGCGGGCTTCGTCCTCTACTCCGAGGGTAAGCAGTACTGGAACGTCTTCAGCCCCATCGTCGAGGAATTCGATCGACGGGGCATTCCGTGCTCGTACTATACCGCGGGGGAAGACGACCCCGGTCTGGCGTTCAAGTCGAGCTGCGTGTCCGCCCGGTTCATCGGGACGGGGAACCGGGCGTACCGGTTCATGAATTTCCTCGAGGCGGACGTCTGCCTCATGACGACTCCCGGCC
>JAEWSV010000482.1 GCA_023398155.1 Spirochaetota bacterium | reverse complement strand
GTATTCGCCTGTTAATCGAATATGCTTTTCATTAACGCCTTATCACTAAAGCCGAAGGACAAAACTCCTGCGTGAATCGTAGTCGACTACCGGAATCGTGCCAGAGGAGGTCCAAGATGGGTTTAGGAAAAATTAAGCTCGCGACGAGAATAGCCGGTTTCGTCGGCGTCATGATGGTAGTGATCTTAGGCGGTATCGTGGCCGTCATCGCTGTGCGCCTCAACCAGGAAATTCTGACTTTACAACGGGAAAGCGATACCCAGATCACCAACGCCAGGGCAGCCGAGCTCGGGAAGCTACTGGAATCCTACTATTGGCAGATACGCGGCATCGCCGTTCAGGATTTCCTCGTTTCCGGCGACAGGGCCGAGGCCGAAGAACGGATGCTCCGGGAAGTGATCAAGAACGTATCGCCCGATGTCGGCACTTCGCTCGTCGCTTGGGCGGACGGCCAAGCCAAGACGAAGGCGGGCACCTATATAAACGTTTTGGACAGGGCGTATTTCAAGGCCATCGTCGTCGAAAAGAAGGATTTCGCCATAGGGGACGTATCCATCTCCCGGGATTCGAAAGTACCCGCGGCGATGTTCGCCAACAGCATCAAAACGCCGGACGGGCAGGTCCGGGGTTTGGCTGCCTTCGAAATAAGAATGGAAACCATCTCCTCCATCGCGTCATCCATTCGCCTCGGTAAAACCGGCTATGGGTGGATCGTGGATCAACGCGGCTTGGTCATAGCCCATCCCAATAGCGAAGCCGTACTCGCCCTGAATACATTGGACTCCGCCAAGGAAGGCTATAGCGGCCTCGACGATCTCGGAAAACGAATGATCTCCATGGAATCCGGAAGCGGTACCTATCTTCGGAATGACGGCGTCCGCATGGTAACCTTTTTCTCCCGCGTGCCGAACAGTCCGGGCTGGTCCTTGGGCCTCTCGATCGAAGAGAAAGAGCTGACCTCGACGGTTAGGAGCATCCTTTCGATCCTCTACATCATCCTGATCATCGGAATAGCCATAAGCGTGGTTCTCGCGATAATCATCGCCAACTCCATCGCAAAGCCGGTCCGCTTGATCGTTCAGGGACTCGGGCTTCTTGCCCAAGGAGACCTCGCGCTCACCGGTTTCGATTTCGCCGAGTCGCGGAAAATCATAGGGCGCGGGGACGAACTCGGCGACGCGGGGCGATCCTTGGACGTGATGCTCCAAGCCCTCAAGAAAGTCGTGGGGGAGATAAAAGTTTCATCCCAGGAAGTCTCGAGCGGCTCCGCGCAACTTTCGGATACGGCGCAAGGCCTTTCCCAGGGGGCGAACGAGCAGGCCGCGAGCATCGAGGAGTTATCCGCCTCGGTGGAAGAGCTGGCGTCCACGGTGCACCAGAACGCGGACAACACCAAACAGGCGGACAGCCTTTCCCGCCGCGTGGCCGACAATGCCGAGGTATCGGGGAAATCCGTCGAAGAGACGGTCTCCAGCATGAAGGAAATCGCGTCCCGCATTTCGATAATCGAGGAGATAGCCCGACAGACGAATCTCCTCGCGCTCAACGCCGCCATTGAAGCGGCCCGAGCCGGCGATGCGGGGAAGGGCTTCGCCGTCGTGGCGAGCGAAGTCCGCAAACTCGCGGAGCGTTCCGCCAAGGCTGCGGGGGAAATAAACGAGCTCTCCAAAAAGAGCGTGGCCGTAGCCGGCGAGGCCGGAAAACGTCTTCAGGAACTCGTACCGGACATCAAGAAGACGGCCGAACTGATTCAAGAAATAGCCGCCGCGAGCGAAGAGCAATCCAACGGGGCCGAACAGATCGCGAAGGGCGTGACCCAAATGGACACGGTCGTCCAACAGAACGCTTCGGGCTCGGAAGAACTGGCCGCCACCGCCGAAGAGCTCGCTGGACAGGCGATCAACCTCTCCAACATCATCGGCTTCTTCAAGACGGCAGCGGATGATTCCTCGGCCGCATCGCCGCGAGATCAGACGGCGCGGAAACATCCGGCTCCCCCGGAAAAGGCTCCGGAACTACCGTCTACGGCGCGTTCCGCGACGCCCGAGCGCACATCCATAGTGCCGGCGCCTCAGTCTGAAGCATCGGATGGGGACTTCGAATCGTTTTGACGTTCAGTACCCGAGCTTCTTATCCACTACGTTCCGGAGTTCTTCGCCCCGGACGTAACGGCCGAGATTGTCCAGGAACACGCCGAGGGCGAGTTCGTCGTACCGCGGATGGAAACCGGAATAGTGGCTCGTGAGGATTACGTTCGGGAGATCCCAGAGCGGCGAGCTCGCGGAGAGCGGTTCTTCCGCGGTGACGTCCAACACGGCTCCCGCTATACCGCCGCTCCGGACCGCGTCCACGAGCGCGGACTCGTCCACGGTCATGCCGCGGCCGATGTTCGCGAATAGAGTCGTGCTCTTCATGAGCCCGAATTCCTTACTCCCGATCAGGGCACGGGTCTCGGCCGTGTAAGGAAGGATGTTCACGACGACATCCGCCTCCGCGAGCAGGCGGGGAAGCGCGGAGAAGGTTTCCACACGGATGTCGCCCGCCCCGGATGACGGCGGATTGCGCCGGATGCCCACGACGTTCATTCCGAAGACCTTCGCCGCGGCGGCGACCCGCTCTCCGATAGCTCCGTAACCGAGGATCAGCATGGTCTTTCCCGCGAGCGTACTCATTTCGGCGTGCTGAAACGAAGCCCACTCATGCCGCGTTTGAGCCGCGAAGGCGCGCGGGAATTTTCGGTTCCAGGCGAAGAGAAGACCGAAAAGATGCTCGGTCATCTGTTCGCCGTGAATGCCTGATGCGGAGGTAATGACGACGGGCAGGTCCGCGGCTCCGGGGATTTTCTGCAGCCAGTCGGCGCCCGCGTACCAGAGCTGGAACCATTTGAGTCCGGACATCCCGGTAAGCAGGCTCGCGGGGAAGTCCCCCGCGACTATTTCCACGCCTTCTAGGGCGCCTTCGATTTCGGGCCTTCCAGACCGCACGAGCACATCGCAGCCGCCCGCGGCGGCGGAGATACGTTCCGCCGCTCTGGAGGGGACGCGGTCCGGCGCCAAGGCCAAGAGAATCTTACCGATGCGTTTCATGCGCCCATGATAGAGGATTACGCGCGAACGAGAAAGGCCGTCCCGGCATACGCCGGAACGGCCCTGAGGAGGCGGCGCCGCCGCTTAGCGCGGCGCGTGATGCCTTACTTTATGGAGTCCATGTTCGCCTTACCGGCGACGGTGACTCCGGTGTCCACGAGCTTCTGGGTCGGCTTCTTCATGACGACGTCGACGGCCGCCTGGAGGCCCTTGTTGCCCATGACGTAGGGGTTCTGGACCATGGAAGCCTGGACGACGCCCTTGGCCACGAGGGCCTTGGTGTCGGCGGACCAGTCGAATCCGATGACCTTCACGACGCCGGTCTTTCCGGCCTGCTCCACCGCGGTGCCGACGCCGACCGTGGCGCCTTCGTTGCAGCCGTAGATGCCCGCGAGGTCGGGGTTCGCGGTCATGAAGTCCGTAGCCTGGTTAAGGGCCTTGGTCTTGTCGCCGTCGGAATACTGGGTGCCGACGATGGCGATGCCGGGATACTTGGCGGCAATCTGGGCCTTGAACTCGTTCTCGCGGGTCATGGTCGTGCCGGCGCCGGCTTGGGCGTTGACGATGGCGACCTTGCCCTTCCCGCCCATGGCCTTGGCCATCTCGTCCGCGGCGAGGCGCGCGGCGGCGCCGTTGTCCGTCGAGAAGAACGCGTCGAAGTTCTGGGTGCTGACGCCGGAGTCGATGATGATCACCGGGATGCCGGCGGCCTTCGCCTTCTCCACGCCGGGGGAGAGCGCGTCCTTGTTG
>JAEWSV010000431.1 GCA_023398155.1 Spirochaetota bacterium | reverse complement strand
CCTCGCCCTCCTGTCCCTATTCGTCGCGGCGGCCCTGCTCGCCGCGCTCGGGGCCGGTAAGCCGTTCTGAAGCTGCCTCGTCTCTTTCGTCGGAAACGTCGGCAAAAATACTTTGCATCATGTCGATAATGGGCTAGAATGGACGAAGCGAGAGATGCGGCGGAACGTAAGATAGATGATTAAAACGAAGTTCTTCCTCGGATCCCATAATCATACGCCCTTCGGCTCCCTCAACGAGGATTTCGAGCGGGCCTACCGCACGCGATACAAACCGTTCATCGCCGCGATCTATCGTTTCCCTTCGGTCCCCGTCGTACTCCATTACTCGGGCGTGCTCCTCGCATGGCTAGAGAAGAAACACCCCGAATTCCTCATGATCCTTGAGGAGCTCGTCAACCGAAAACAGGCGGAGCTGTTGGGCGGCGGTTACTACGAGCCAATGATGCCGCTCATTCCCCTGACCGACCGTATCGGACAGATCGAACTACTCACTACCTACCTGCGCAAGCATTTCGGAAAACGGCCGCGCGGCTGCTGGCTACCCGGCATGATGTGGGAACAGAGCCTTCCCGGCTCTCTGCAGACCTGCGGCATGGACTACGTCTTCCTGGACGGCGACCAATTCCGGGCCGCAGGACTGACCGGGCCGGCAGCGGAACGGCCCTGCATCACCGAGGATCAAGGCAAACTCGTCACCGTTTTTCCGGTTTCTACACGATTTTCCCAATCCGTCGCGATCAAGGAGCCCCAGGCTTTCATCCGCGCCGTCGCCGAAGCCGCGTCCGACCAAGGCGAGCGTTTCGTAGCCGTATTCCCCGAACGCTTCGCGCCGCCCGTCGCCGATGAGGCGGAGTGCGAGGCGCGCCTCTGCGCTCTGCTCGAGGCCCTTTCCGCTGCGGAGGACCGCATCGAACTCACCACCCCCTCCCGCGCGCTCAAGGGGTATCGGGTGGAGCAAAAGGCGTATTTTCCGAGTTCCGCCGAACGCAAAGTCATGTATTGGGCCATGGACTCGCTCAGGCGCCAAGGCTTCGACCAACTCGCCGAATTGGAGCGTAAGGGAGCTTTGGGAGACGCGGCCTCGTACTTCACCGGCGCATTCCCCCGGCAGTTCCTCGTCCGCTATCCGGAGGCGAACGGCATCTACGCCAAGATGATCTACACGCACATCCTCATCAATCAGCTCCGCGGCGACAAGTACCGCAAGAGGACGGCGCGGGAAGAGCTTTGGAAGGCGCAAGGGTGCGACGGCTTCTGGCACGTGGAGGACGGCGGCGTCTACCGCAACAGCCTCCGAAAGGCCGTTTACCGCTCCCTCATCGAAGCGGAGAAAATCACCCGAGAAAAGGGCGTCTTCATACCCTCCGTGGTGAGCGTCGATTTTGACTTGGACGGCGAAAACGAGTACCTTTTCCAAGGCGCCGATCTCAACTGCTACGTGAAGGCCGAGGGCGGAGCGGTCTTCGAGCTGGATTATCTTCCCAAGGCCTGGAACTACCTGGATACGCTCGCCCGTAGGCGGGAGCCCTACGCGGACACCGACCGCGTGGTGGATTCTTATCGCCGTTCGGCCTTCCTTGACCGCCTCCTTCCGCCGGAATGCACCCTCACCGACGCGGCCGGCGGGCGCTTCAACGGCGGCCGGAGCTTCGCCCGGGAGCGTTACGAGGAGATCGAACTCGACCGCGTCCATCACATCCTGGCGCTTCGGGCGGCCCCCGTCGCTCACGGGGACTACGCTTCCATAGAAATCATCAAGAAATACCAACTCAAGAAAAACGTTCTCACGGTGTCCTACGCGCTTTCCAACCGGGGCGTCCTCCCCAAGCGGTTCAATTTCGCGCCGGAAATCGATCTTTCATTCGCCGGTTCCTCGGTCGAGCACCAACGTCTTCGCTATAGCCGCTCCGGCTCCACAGCGGAAGTCCCGCTCGCCCTTTCGGAGCTTCGCGGCATCGAGGAGCTCTGGATCGAGGACGGCGAGAACGACCTGTCGATCTCGCTCATCGGGAAGACGCCCTTCGATCTGTGGTTGCTGCCGATCGCCACGCGGTGCCGCCTGGACGGCGTCGTGGGCGATCACTACCAGTCCACCTGCTTAATGCCGGTACGGCCGGTGATCCTGGCTCCCGGCGAGTCCTGGGAGACGAGTTACACGCTGAAAATCGGCCGGTAAAGTCCTTCGCTTGACACTCCTCGGGGCGCTTCCTATAGTAGCGGAACCATGAAGCGCAGACTCATCACCTCCGCCCTCCCGTACGTCAACAACGTTCCGCATCTGGGCAATCTCATCCAAGTGCTTTCCGCCGACGTGTTCGCCCGTTTTTGCCGCCTCCGCGGTTACGAGACGCTCTACGTCTGCGGTACCGATGAGTACGGCACCGCGACCGAAACCCGCGCCGCGGAGGAGGGGGTTACGCCCCGCGAGCTCTGCGATCGTTACCACGCGCTTCATACCGATATATACCGATGGTTCGGCATCGCCTTCGACAAATTCGGGCGTACGTCCACCCCGCTCCAGACGGAGATCGTCCAGGATATCTTCAAGAAGTTGGACGATGCGGGCTATATCGCGGAGCGCACCATCGAGCAACTCCATTGTTCGCGTTGCGACCGCTTCCTCGCCGACCGGTACGTCCGCGGAATTTGTCCGCACTGCGGCTACGCGGATGCCCGCGGCGACCAATGCGAGTCCTGCGGCAAGCTCCTCGACCCCACCGAGCTCAAGGAACCGCGGTGCTCCTCGTGCGGCGAGACTCCGCGCCTCAAGTCGACCAAGCACCTCTACATCGACCTGCCGAAAATCAAGCCGAAGCTCGAGAAGTGGATCGCCGAGGCTTCTGAGAAAGGTTTTTGGGCGAACAACGCGATCCAGATGACCCAGGCTTGGATCAGGGA
>JAEWSV010000387.1 GCA_023398155.1 Spirochaetota bacterium | reverse complement strand
TTTGGATGATTTTCCAGACGGCCTCGTCGGCCGCCGCGGACGAGGCTTCGCCGCCGTTGGTGCACACGAGGACGGCGAAGTCGCGCTCGGGGGCGAGCCAAGCCACGGCGAGGTAGAGCGTGTTGCTGCCGGTATGGGTGAGGGCCCGGCCTCCGGCCCAATCGCGTTCGACGACTGCCCAGCCGAGGGCATAACCGTCCCCGAAGCGCGGGGTCTGGAGCTCGCGGTAGGATCCGGGGCCGAGCAGGGCGGCCTTTCCCTGGGCGCCGCGGAGCTGATCGGCGATGAAGGCCGCCCAATCCTGGATGCTGCAGTGGACCGTCCCCGCGGGGCCGAGCACGGGCGGGTTGTCGGCACCAGGGCCGTTGATCGGCGCGGGGCGCCCCCGTTTGGGGTGTCCCCACGGCTGGTCGATGAGGCCCGGCGTCCCGAGGCCGCCGAAGCCCGCCGACCGCATCCCCAGGGGCGAAAAGACGCGCTCCCTGAGCGCCTCCTCCCACCCCGCGCCGCCCGCCCGCTCGATCATGGCTCCCGCTATGAGGTACCCCACGTTCGAATACAGGAATTTCGTCCCCGGAGGACTCGCCGGCTTCTTCGACAGGGCCTGCTTGACCGCCGCGAGCCGTTGCTCCCGTATCGAGCCGAACTTGACCAGGGCTCCGTAGTTCAGGTTCGCGGGGAGCCCCGCGCGGTGGGATAGCAGTTGAAGCAGCGATACGTTTCGGTAATCCGGATGGAAGGCGGGGGCGAGTTCGGGAAAAGCCTCCGCGGCCGTGGTCGTCCAGCTCAGCTTCCCGTCTTCCACGAGGCGGGCCGCGAGTACCGAGGTCATGATTTTGGTGTCCGAACCGAGGTGCCAGAGATCGTCGAGCGTCACCGGCACGTCGGTGCCCCATTTGCGCACTCCGACGGCGGCGACCCGCTCCGCGCCGCGCCCGGTCACGAGGGCCGCGGCCATCGCGGGCACTCGGTGCCGCGCGCCGACTTCCGCCAAGATGGCCGCCATCTCCGCATCGCCCGCGGTAGGGAGGCCCGCGAGCGCCTTCCGCCCGTTTTCTTCGGTTCGCGTTTTGTCGTCAGTCGCGCAGCCCGATAGGATCATCATCGATACGATGAGAAGCAAAGTCGGCATAGGTTCTCCCCGGATTTTAATAATCGCGCCGGTGCGTTGGGCAGGAGAGTACTACGCCATGAAGAGCTCGGCCTAGGTCGTCATATCAGCGCGATCCCCTTGAAGGCATGCCGCATGGGACGGGTTTTCCCGTCTGCCCCGGAGGCGTGGATAGCCTCCATGATCTCCAGAACGTGGAGGGCCAGGTCGCCCGAGGCCCGGTGGGGATGACCCGAGAGGATACCGGCCGCCATGTCGGAGAGGCCGAGGCCGCGCGAATTCTCCGCGTACGGGAAGAGGAGCGGCAAGGCGCTGAAATCGGCCGATCCGCTCTTCCGAAACAGGATGGGGCCGCCGAAGGTGTTGGGATCGGGAACGACCAGGGTTCCCTCGCTGCCGTAGATCTCGATCGGGGGCCGCTTCGTGCCGCCTTTGACGTCAAAGCTCATCGTCATCGTCGCCGCGGCGCCGGAGGCGAAATCGAGGAGCGCGGAGACGTGGGTGGGCACCTCCACCGCGATCTTTTGGCCGTATTTCTCCGCGCTCGTGATCGTCCGCTCCCGCCAGGTCGTCTTGGTGCGGCCGACGACCGCGGAGACGGGGCCGAGGAGGGAGACGAGGGCGGTCAGGTAGTACGGCCCCATGTCGAGCAGCGGACCGCCGCCGGCTTTGTAGTAGAACGCCGGATCGGGATGCCAGCCCTCATGCCCTCCGCAGAGCATGGCCGCGGAGGCGCCGACCGGTTCTCCGATCAGCCCCTCCTCGATGAGTTTCTTGCACGTCCGCAGGCCGGCGCCCAAGAAGGTGTCAGGCGCGCAGCCGACCCGCGTTCCCGCGGCCGCCGCCCGCTCGACGATTTTTTTCCCGTCCGCGAGCACGGTCGCGAGCGGCTTCTCGACGTAGACGTGCTTCCCCGCGGCGATGGCCGCAGCGCAGACCGCGGCGTGGGCTGGGGGAGGCGTGAGGTTGAGGACGAGGTCGATATCGGGATCGGCGAGGAGGGCTTCCGGCGATACGGCGGCCGGGACGGAGAATTCCGCCGCCCGCGCCCGCGCCCGTTCCGCGTCGGAGTCCGCGACGGCCCTCAGTTCCAAGTTCCCGAACGTCGGGATGTTTTTCAGGTAGATGGCGCTGATGTTGCCGCAGCCGATGACGCCCACCTTGAGCTTTTCCACGGGAGCCTCCCGCGCGCTCACTTCAGCGCCACTCCGGCTCGGTCGGCCGCCTCGCGCACCGCGGCGGCGGCTTCGTCGTAGAGCGCCTCCGTCTCCAGGTGCTCCAGCATGCCGGGCGTGTCCGGCGGCAACCGGTCGATGAGGCGGAGCAGGTTCGCGTAGTCGATGTCTCCCTTTCCGATGACCGCTTCCTCCAGCCGCACGGTGAACTCGCGGGGATTGAGGCGGATGTCCTTGAGGTGGATCGAAAGGATGGCGTCGCCCAAGATCGTGAACTCGTGCTGGAAGAAGGCCGCGTTGTCGTAGAGCAGCCGGGGAGAGGAGATGCTGTTGGTCGGATCCAGGTGGATTCCCGCGCCCTTACGGTCCACCGCGCGCAGGAAGCGCAGGTACTCGGCGGCCGAGTCGATGAATTGGCACGGCATGATCTCGAAGGTCATCTTGGTGCGCGCCGGGTTCACCGCGTCGATGACCTTCCGCGCCGCCTCCACGGCGGCGTCGAAAAAGTCGGCCGAATAATGCTTCGGGTGATGGCCGTCCCAGAACTCCTCGGACCACGAGCCGATGATGTTCACCGCGCACCGCGCCCCGAGCTCCTCGGCCGTTTGGAGCCGGCGCACCGCGTGGTCGAAGGCCGCCGCCCGCTCGGCGCTCTCCACCGCGAGCACGTTGCGCCAGATGCCCACCTCGGCGAGCACGACGTCGTGAGCGGCGAGGGCGGAAGCGAAGGCCGCGCACGCCTCGCCCTCGGTGTCGGAGTTCAGCCAATCGGGGCAGTACGCCGCCCGGTACCCCTTCCGGACGTGCTCGGCGACGTACGCCTCCGGGTCGCGCGTATCGATGAAGACGGGGGCGCCCAAACGCATCTTATAGGTCCTTCTTGTGGAAATCCGGGTCGCTCAAGAGCTTCGCCTTTTTCCCGGTATTGTCGTCCTCGGTCTTGATGTTGATCTCCACCCCGAGCTGCGCGACGGCGTCCGTGAACGAGTAGGTGCCGCCGGGCCAGTAGCCGATGTGGTAGGGCTTCGGGGCCCCGACGGCCTGAAGCTCGCGCTGGGCCGTAAGGCGGTCCGGCACGATGAAGCTGATGTGCTGGACGCCTTCGCCCTTCTTTTCCAGCATATCCTTCCACGGGCCCGAGTTCGCGCCCGGCTGCACGAGTTCCAGCATGCAGTTTTCCAGCTGGAATGTGGTCAGCCTGCAGTCGGTGTAGTCGCCGAGCTCCCCGTCGGTGAAGGCGGGAACCTGGGACGAGGGCGGCAGGTAGAACGGCGGCGACGCCTTGACGCCGAGCACGCGTTCCCAATTCGCTATCGCCGCGTCCAGGTCTTTCACCAGGATGGCGATATGGCAAAGTTTCGTCGTTCCGATCGACATAGCGTTTTCCTCACTCTCCCCGGATCTCTTTCCAGTGCGGGGACTTGGGGTCGATCTGCATCAGCTCCACGCGGATACCGTCCGGGTCCGTGAGCCAAGCCTGGTAATTGAAGTCGCAGCCTTGGTTCGGCTCGATATCGAGCTTACCGCCTTCCTTCTTGATGCGGTCGCAGACGCCGAAGATGTCATCCACTTCAAGGCAGATGTGGTTGAATCCGCGCCGCTCTTCGGTAAAAGGATCGTCCACTGCCCCGCCGTAGAAGAGCTCGACGAACTGGTTGCCGCCGACGTGGAGGTAGTTGATCCACGGCTCTCCCGTTTTCGGATGGGGAATCTCGAAGACCTTCCTGAACCCGAGGAGCCGCGTATAAAAATCGAGGGATGCGTCCATGTCCTTCGCCGTCACCGCGAGGTGGGCGATACCGGTGATTTTGGCCATCAGTCGTTCTCCAGTAGCTCGAGGACGAGCTTGAGCTGTTGTTTCGCGTCGACGTACGCGTAGCGTCCGCCCGTGTATTCACCCGTCTGCAGGAGCTTGAAATTCCGCGCCTCGCAGGCGGCGATCGCGCCTTTCATGCCCTTGATGAAGAAGGCGATGTGGTGGAAGCCTTCTCCGTTCGCGTCCAGGTCCTGCCTCCAGGTGGAGGCCGGATTCTTATCCGGTTCGATGAGTTCGATGTCGACGTTCGGCCCTACGTGGAAGAACGCCAGCTTGGCGCGCGCCTCGGAAGGCGAGCCCATGAACTTGGTCTGCGCTTCATCGATGTCGCCCGTTATTTGGACCTCCGGAGGCTCCACCCCCAA
Source organism: Spirochaetota bacterium (assembly GCA_023398155.1). Classification (GTDB taxonomy): domain Bacteria; phylum Spirochaetota; class Spirochaetia; order Treponematales; family Breznakiellaceae; genus JAEXTK01. The sequence goes on along the minus strand of JAEWSV010000387.1, from coordinate 18,765 downwards.
GAAAGCCGCCCACTCCACCTTCGTCGCCTCGATGTCGTTGACGAGAAGCCCCACCTGGCACAACATTTCGGTGCCCAAAAGCGGATTACCCATAGTACTCTCCTATTCACGCGAAAATCTCGACGTACCCTTGAACAGCAAGAAGATGACGCACAGGGCGATCATCAGCAGTATCCACGCCATGGCCGAGGCGTACCCCATTTTAAAAAACTGGAACGCGTTCTGGTAGAGATAGAGCGAATAGAACATCGTCGAATTATCGGGACCTCCCTCCGTCATGACGAAGGGTTCCGCGAACCACTGGAAGGCCGCGATGACCAGGGTCACCGCGTTGTAGAGGATCACCGGCGAAAGCATGGGGATGGTGATGGCGATCGTCTTCTGCAGGAAGTTGGCGCCCTCCAGCGATGCCGATTCGTACAGCGATTCGGGAATGTCCTGCAGGCCCGCGAGGAAGATGATGATCGTTCCGCCGCAGCCCCACACCATCATCAGGATGAACGCCGGCTTCGCCCACGCGGGCGATCCAAGCCAGGCCGGCCCCTGGATGCGGAACACTCCCAAGAGCGCGTTGATGAGTCCGTTCTCCGAATTCAAGAGCCATATCCAAAGGATGCAGCTGATGATGAGCGGGACGAGCGTGGGGAGGAAGAAGACCACGCGGAAAAAGGAGAATTTCCGCAATTCCTTGGAGTTGAGGAGCACCGATACGGAAAGCGCCGCGAACAGCGTGACGGGGACGCCGAAGCAGATGATGTAGATAGTGTTCCCGAGCGCTTTCAGGAAGATCTTGTCCTTGAAGAGGTTCAGGTAGTTCCGGCCTCCGACGAACTCAGGATCGGAGATGACCTTGTACTCCGTCAGCGAATAGTACAGCGAGAGGATCATGGGAGACACGGTGAAGGCCAGAAGGCCGATGACCCACGGCGCGATGAAGATCATCGCGATCCAAAACTCGCGGCGCTCGGATTTGTTCGGCGAAAACGGCGAACCGGCGATCATCGCGTTCCTCCTACCCTTTGATTCCGGACATGGCGATACCCTGGATGAAGTACTTCTGCATGAGGAAGAAGATGACGAGCACGGGCAGGACCATGACCACGCCGAGCGGCATGAGGATTTCCCAATTCGGCTGCAAGCGGGAACGTATCAGCTGGGCTCCTATCGCGAGCGTGTAGAGCTTGTCGTTGGCCAGGAAGATGAGCGGACCGACGAAGTCGTTCCACGAGCGGAGGAACGCGAAAATCGACACGGTGGCCAGGACGGGCGCGGAGAGCGGTATGGCCATCTCGAAGAAGAAACGGAACTCTCCGGAACCGTCGATGCGCGCGGCGTCGTTCAATTCTTCCGGCAAGGTGAGGAAGAACTGCCGCACCAGGAAGATGTAGAACGGGTTCCCGAAGAAGCAGGTCGCGGTCAAGGGAAGGAAGGTCCCGATCCAGCCGATCTTCTGGAAGATCATGAAGAGCGGCACCATGACCACCTGGAACGGCAGTATCATCGTGATGAGCACGATGACGAAGACCTGGTCGCGGCCCTTCCAGCGCAGGCGCGAGAACCCGTACGCGACCACCGCGCTAGACATCGTCGATCCGGCGATGTTGAAGAACACGATGATGAGCGTGTTCTTGAGGTACCGCGCGAACGGGAAATAGCTGAACATCCTGGCGTAGTTGTCGAAGCTGAAACGCGACGGCAACCACCGGATGGGTACGGCGAACAGTTCCGCGGGTTGCTTGAACGAACACGTCAAAAGCCAGAAGAGCGGCACGATGAACATGAACGTCAAGACGCATAGGGCGAACAACAACGACGCGTAGCCGAGCTTATCGAAGAAGATCCCGCGTCGCCGGTCCTGCGCGTATGCCGCGATACCGTTTGCCATACCCCGCCTCGCCTATTTCTTAGCCGCTTTGTCGAGCTCGGGCTGGAGCTTGTCCTGGAGTTCCTTCAGGAGCGGCTCCGGCGCGGCGGCGTTGTAGATCACGTTGTCGCGCAATCCGATGAGGGTCTGGTTCAACTCCGAGGAAACCGCGCAGAGGGCCGGATGCGCCGACTTGGGCGAATTCGCGATCTCGCGCTCCATCTTGTAGATCGGGTCTCCCTTCTTAGTCCAGGAAACGTCCTCGAACAGGGCGTCGACGCAGGGGATAGAGCGCCACGCGTCGAAGTTGCTGGCGTTGATGGCGGTGTCCTGGGTGAACTTGAAGAAGAGCGCGGCCAGGTCGGGGCGCTTGGAGCCGCGGGGAATGGCGAAGACGTTGGAGCCGAGCGGCGTCGACTTCTCGCGGCCACCGGCGGGGACGGGCACCGGCACCACGGTGTACTTCACGTTCGGCGCGTAGATGCGGAGCGCGTTCGTCACCCAGTTTCCCGTCACGGTCATGGCGAGCTTGTCCTGGAAGAAGGGGTGGTCGGGCGAGAAGAAGCCGCCGGCGCTCTGGGTGAAGCCCTTGATCGCCACGGGGTCATACTTCTTGGCCCATTCGCGCATCCAATCGAACGAAGCGACCACGCGGGGATCGGTGAGTTCGAGCTTGCCCGTCTCCTGGTTGTAGAGGTCCGCGCCGAACATGAAGGGCCAGAACGTGGGAGCGTCGCCCGGCTGATCATTCCAGGGGATGAAGCCGTAGCGGACGATCTTGCCGGAAGCGTCGCGCACGGTGAGTTTCTCCGTCCATACGGCGAGTTCGTCCAGGTTCTTGGGATAGTCGTTTATGTCGAGCCCCGCGGCCGCGACCATGTCCGTATTGAGGTACAGCATGATGACGTTGGAGTCCTGCGGCAGGAGGTAGGTCTTGTCCTTATACTGCATGAGGCCGCGGAAGCCGGGCATGAAGTCGCCGATGGAGAGGTCGATGGCGTCGAGGTAGACGTCCCAAGGCTCCAGGGCGCCTTGGCCGGCGAAACCGTAGGACGAGACGTAATCGTCCGACACGAGCACGTCGGGGGCCGTACCGCCGGCTATGGCCGCGAGGAGCTTACCGTTCGTCATGCCTGCCTGGGGCACGGATTGGATGTCCACCTTGATGTTGGGGTACTTCTTCATGAATTCGCCTACGCGCCACTCGTCCCATTTGAGCGAGTCGCCGGTGAACGCCGACCAGTAGACGAGCGTTCCGGAAGCCTTCTCCAGCTCCGCCGCGGTAACGGGTTTCCCGTTCCTGCCGAGCACGTCGGCGCCGCCGCCCTTACCCGAACATGAAGCCAGCGAAACCAAGCAGGCCGCCGCGACCAGAATCAAAAACGTTTTCCGCACCATAAACACCCTCCTTTAGGGATGTTCCCCGATTCTGCGGCAGGAAAAACGGGGGCGCTCATCAATAATTGCCTGAATTTCTTGGTTATTGACTTTTCCCGGGATTTATCGCGGGGGTTCGGCGGCGCGGAGGCGCGGAGGCGCTAGGAACGCTTGTTCTCCCGGAAATACGGCGAGGTCAGCAGCGGGGGCGGGCTGTTCTCCTTCCGCCACTCGCTCGGCGTGCGGCCGGTCATCGTCTTGAAGACGCGGTTGAAGGTCTGCAGGCTGCCGAAGCCGACGGCGAAGGCGACGTCTATGATGGGCATCCGCGATTCGATCAGGTACCGTTTCGCGAAATCGATCCGCGTCTTCGTGAGGTAGGCATGGAAGGACTGGCCGGTATGTTTCTTGAAGAAGCGCGTGAAGTAGAATTTATTCATGGAGAGCATGGTCGCCGCTTCTTCGAGCGTCAATTCGCTGTTATCGAAATTTTCGAATACGTACGAAAGGATGCTCTTGGCTTCCGGCGATCCGGTCTTGGCCGCCGGCCAGGACGGATTCTTTTCCTGTTCCCGCAGGATGAGGAGCATGATCTCGTAGAATTGCGATTTCACGGCGAGCTGCCAGCCCATATGCTTGTTCGCGTATTCCGATACCGTGCCGTCTATCAGCTTCCGGATCTGCGCCGCTAACAGCGCGGAGCTGCGCTTGCTGGAAAAAAGACCGCTGTCGAAGATCGTATCGCGGAGTTCGATGAAGTCCTCTCCGAAGAAGGTGATGCCGAATTGGAAGCCCCTGCAGGAAATATCGTCGCTTTGATCGAAGTAGCCGTGCACGGCGCCCGTATTGATCAAGAGCAGGTCCCCCGCGTTGGCCTCGTGCACCGCGCCGTTTATGGAGGCGTAGGTGCGGCCCCGCCGTACGTAGACGATCTCGAAACAATCGTGCCAATGGGGAGGGAAGTTAATGTCCTCGCTGTTCCAGGTCAGGAACGGGAAGGCGATCTCGAGCTGCTTGCGTTCGCGCTCCACGGTGGGCCTGTCGCCGTCTTCCATGGGCCTATTGTAGCACTCCTATCCGAGTGCGGCGGACGTCAATAATTGAGAATGCCCGGCAATTATTGGTGAGCGCGTTCCGGCGGGCGGAGTACAATGGCCGTATGCGCATTCTGGTAGTCGGCGTCAATCAAGGCTTAGGCCTCGTGCTTTCCGAGATGTTGGCCGAGCGGGGCCATACCGTTTTCGCGGGGTACCGCGATCCGCAGTCCGCGGCCGCGGCGGAGGCCGCGCGCCGGTACCCCGATTACCGGCCTGTCCGGCTCGACGTCGTCGACGAAGGCATGGCGGTTTCCGCCGCGCGCCGGATCGCCTCGGACGGCGGCGCCCTCCAGGCGGTCGTGCTCGTCGCGGGTACCCTCAAGGACAGCGACCGAGAGCTCCTCGTCACGGACGCCGATATCGGCGACCTGCGCGCCGCCCTCGATACGAACGTGGTAGGTTCGGCCGTCGTCATCAAGCATTTCCATGCGCTCGTCGAGGACGGCGGGCTCTTCCTCGTCATCACGTCCGAAGCCGGTTCCATGGCGAACGTCGGAACCAAGTATCCCGCCTATTCGATCACGAAATCCGCGCAGAACAAGCTCGTCGCGGTCTTCGCGAAGACGGTGCCGCGGCTCAAGGTCTACGCCGTGCATCCGGGGCGCATGAATACGGTCATGGGCAGGAACGACGCGCAGATCGAACCGGAAACCGCGGCCCTCGGCATCGTCAGCATCCTCTCCGGCGAGCGGATCATTCCCCAAGAAAACGGCTGGTTCATCGACTACCGCGGCGAGGCGATGCGGATCTAGGGGCATGTCCCGGCCGCTTCATTCCCGCGTCCGCGGCGGCCGCGCTTCCGCGGCAGCTTGCCCACGCGGACGGCCGCCTCCACGAATTCTTGGAATACCGCCGACAGGATGCCCGGACCGCAGCTGGTCACGTCGGTATACGCCACTATCTTGCTTTCGCCAACGATGAACGCTTCCCCGAGACCCTCGAAGATCCGGAGCGCGCGGTTCGCGTCGCGTTCGGCGCAGGCGTCGTTGAGCGCGGCGAGGACGCCGACGGCTTCCTTCGGCGGAACGCAGAGCGCGAGGATGCCGCACTCCGCGACGAGCCGATCGAGCGATGGGCAGATCGTCACGGCGGGATGCTCCCGCTTCAATCGGGCGGCCTTCGCGCCGGTCCGCGTGTAGACGAACAGGCGTTCCTCGGATACGGCGCCCGTGCGCAGGAATCCGTCCGCGAGCATGGATCCCATACTGCCGAGCCCGATTACGCCGATCGATTCCGGTTTCACGGATACCTTCCTAAGTTGGATACGCTATTAGCGGCTCTCCATAATTTTCTTGTTCTGGAAGTCCATATGGTACAGCTTCTCCCAGTGGTTCACGTTCAGCGTGCCTTTGGTGAGACGGATCGCCAAGATGCAGCAGTTCTCGTCTTTTTCGTCGTTCGCGCTGTCGTACCACGAGAAAACGGCGCGGAGCTTACTCCGTAAATCCGCGTTCTTCGGGTCGAGTACCCAGCCGAGGTTGTGGCCCGTTCCGCTCGCGGTAAACATCTCGGAGCAAGAAGCGATCGAAACCTCCGGGTTCTTCAAGATTTGCTGCATCTTGTGCGATTTCAGGTTCGTCGTTACGTAAAAGACGCCGTCCTCATAGTAGGCGTCCACGGTGCGGACGACTGGCCGGGGCGCCGCCTCTGCGCCCGGATCGCGGGCGATCGTCGCGAGCGCGATGAGGTTATCCTTGTTCTTGCCGAACGTCTCCTCAAGCAGTTTGATTCCGACTTCGTAATCGCTCATTTTTCTCTCCTATTTGATATCTCGGCGCGGGCGCCGGGCTTACGGAGCGCGGGACGAAACCCGGCGCGCCTCGATATTCAGGAGCGCGAATGCGTTCCGGTATTCCGTCCGTCCTTCGGCCATTTGCCGCCGCAGCTTCTCCAGCCCCTTCTCGTACGCGGCGTCGTTGATCATGGCCAGTTGGGAGATGTCCCTCCGCTCGAACTCGCGCTCGATCTTCTCAAGGGGGAGCCACGCCTCCTCGTAGGTCACGCGGAGGGCGGAAGAGAGGCCGCGCTTCTCGAGCTCGTAAACGAGGAGGTCGTTCGGCCAAAACCGATGAAGGTCCTCGTACCAGGCTTTCGGGCAGAAGTGGTACACCCACCAGGCCTCCATGCGCTCGGGGGCGATGTTCGTGAGTTTGAACGATCCGTCTTCGCGCAGGAAACGCTGGATCTTGTCGAGCGCTATCTCCTTCCGCTCGAAATGGTGGAAGGCGAAGTTGCAGACGATGAAATCGAAGTAGCCGTCGGGAAAGTCGAGGTCTTCCGCTTTCGCTTGGACGTAGGCGACGTCGCCCTCCTTCTCCTTGGCCCGCGCGAGCATCTCCGCGGAAGGGTCTACCGCGATCCACTCGATGCTCTTGTCGTGCTTGAAGTGCTCGTTCTGCCGGCGGACGTAATTACCCGTTCCGCAGCCGAGGTCCAGGATGCGGATACGCGAGCGCTCGTGCAGGATCCGGTCGATGATCGGCTCTTTTTCGAATCCGCCCCGTTCGGGATTCTCGTCGTATTTCTCGGCGACTACGGCGTAGTCGGTTTTCAGCATGGCGGGCCTTCCAGGATTACGAGTGTGTGCGTCAGCAGGCTCCCGTCTCCGCACGGACCGTGTCCGGGAACGATGAGCTTGACGTCCGGATATGCGTCGCGAAGCTTCAGGATGACCCGGGGCCAGTTTTCCAGGTTCGCGTCTGCGACGTTGCCGACGCTCCGCGAGTCCGCGCTCTTCACGGCGCAGCCGCCGAACAGGATTTTACGCGAACCTTCCCAGACGGTGATGTTGTCCGGGGCGTGGGCGGGCCCGAAGTAATCGACGCGGAGCTCGAAGCCGTCAACCCGGACCGTATCGTTCAGGACCGGCCGGTAGGCGGCCGCGAAGGAGGGGCGGCCGAGGAGGCCGTAGGTCAGGTCGGTCATATAGATGGTGATGTTCCTTTCTGCGACCGCACGGAGCCCTCCCGCGCGGTCTTCGTGCGAGTGGGTGATGAAGCAGGCCGCGACCGGTTTTCCGAGAGCTTCGTCGATGAAGCGGAGTATCCGTTCGGTCGCCGGTTCATCCCAGGCCGTGTCGACGAGGACCGCGCTCCGTTCCGTCTCCAGGATGAGGCCGTTGGACGGCGTCTTGACGCCGTCGTACAGGGCGTACGATCGATGGACGTAAGCGCCGTCGGCGACTTTGAGGAACTCCACCGGGAACCGGTCAGCCGGTCGCGGCGCGCTAGAGACCGCGCCCCCGAGCGCGAGCAGGAGCGCCGTTTTTAGGATTGCACGTTTCGTGATGAGCCTCCGCGTACTTTTTCGGTATCAGGATATCGCGTATTCGGCTGAGTTCAGCGAGGAGGCCCGAGGTTACGAAGATTCTTGCCCCGATGGGGGCAGCTCCGTCCGGAAATCGTTTCCGCTCACGGGTTTCGCGAAATAGTATCCCTGCAGGTAGTCGCAGCCGAAGGCGGCGAGGATCTCCGCCTGGTCCGCGGTTTCCACGCCCTCGGCGACGATCTTGCGGTTGAGCCGTTTGATGAGCTCGATGGTGCTGTGGAGGATGATGCGGCCCCGCGGACCTTCGAAGCCGGCGCGGACGATGCTCTTGTCCAGCTTCACGAGGCTGAACGGCAGCTCCACGATATAGCCCAGGTCGGTGTAGCCCGAACCGTAGTCGTCCAAGGCGAAGTTGACTTTGCGCTCGGATAGGAGGCGCATGTTGCTGGTCATGATCTCAGGGGAATTGACCGCCGCGGTCTCGGTGATCTGGAAGCAAATGCGCTCCGGGTCGAAACGCCACGCCTCGATCACGCCGAGTACGTGCTCGGCCAAGTCGCTCTGCATGCACTGCGCGCCGGAGAGCCGTATCTGGATCTTCTCTATTCCCCGATCGGCCAGCGCGCGGGAAGAGTAAAAGGCGCAAACGTTGTCGAGGATCATGAGGCCGAGCCGCTGGGCCAGGCCGTTCCGCTCCGCGGCGCGGATCAATTCGCGCTGCGGCACTTGCCTCCCGTCCGCCGTCGGGAGGGACAGCATGGCCTCCGCGTAGAAGTAGCGGCCTTCCGCGACCGAGTAGATGGGCTGGTAGAGCAGGTCGATGCGGCCGGTTTCCAGGGCGACGCGGAGGGCCCGTTCCGCTTCCGCCTCGCGCTTGCGGTCGACGAGATGGAGGTCCGCCGGGCTCAGCACTTCCTGCTGGTCCCCCGGGATGTCGAGGCTGCCGAGGCGTTCCAGGCAATCGAATATTTCCATCACCCCGGCGGCGTCCTCGGGGCAGCGGAGGAGGCAGAGCTGCATGGAGATGACCGCTTCGGTCTCTCCGACGGTCCACGGCAGGTCGAACCGCCGCTTGATCTCGTCTATGAGCTTCTGCCGCTTGACCTCGTCGGAGGCGTCCAAGAGCAGGGCGAAAGCGTCGTTGTCCACGATGAAGACGGAGCCGCCCTTGCCGACGAGCCGGGAGAGGATCTGGGCCATGGACTCGAACATGCGGAGCAGGTCCCGTATATCGAAGACCTGGCGCATGAGCGGCATATTCCGGAGGGTCACGAAGAGCACCTGGAAGGGCGTCTCGTTATCCAGCCGCGTCCGTACGGCGTTCAGGAAGGCCGTCTTGTTGAAGAGGCCCGTAGCGCCGTCCACGAGTTCGTCGGAGTTCTGGATGGTGAAGAGCACGAGCAGCATGGAGACCGAGGCCGCGAAGCATTCCAGGAGCACCCCGTACCGGCTGAAGATGTTCTCCAGCGCGATCGCGAAGACGGTCAGCGCTATCACGATGGGGATGACGAGGCGGGTAAGGGGAGTCAGGCCCCGGTACCGCAGCGCGTACACGTAGATCACGTAGAACAAATAGAGGAGCCCGAAGAGGTAGAGCGCGAGCAGCCCGTACCCGTGGCGGTACCCGAGGACCGGATCGTAGTAGAAACAGAAACGCGTCCAGGGATTCGATAGGATGATCGCGAAGGACACGATATAGGGCAGGGCGAAGAGGACCTTGCCGAGGACGGTCACGGGTTTCTTGCCGGTGAGGGCCGAGGCGTAGAGGGCGATCCAGAACGGAAGTGCGTTGTGGATGAAGTAGAAGATCCACGTCGAACCCAGCATGGCGGGGATGCCGAAGCGGCCGACCTCGTTGATGGTGAGGGAGCTGGTCGCGCTGAAGATCGAGCTGGCGAGCGTGAGCCAGAGCAGATACTCGAAGCGGATGCTCGTGGTGTCCTTCACCTTCTTCTGGTTGTAAAAGATGTACAGGTTGATGCCGGTGAGCAGGGCCGCGATGGCGTCGAAGTGGATGATGAAGGATCTCATGGTCCCTCCAGGAGCCGGAGGAAATCGGGCACGGGCACCGGTTTGGAAAAGTAGTAGCCCTGGAGGTAATCGCAACCGAGTTCCGTCATCGTCCGGGCCTGCTCCTCGGTCTCCACTCCTTCAGCCACGATCTTCATGTCCATGCGCTTGAGCATACCGACGGTGCTCTCCAACATGATGCGCCCCTTCACGCTTTCGAACCAGGCGTTGACGATGGACCGGTCGAGCTTCACGTGGCTGAAGGGCAGCTCCATGAGGTACTTGATGTTGGAATAGCCCGTCCCGAAATCGTCAAGGGCGAGGGAGAACCCCGCGGCGGAAAGGGCCCGTAAATTCTTGACGAGGGTACCCGAGGATCCCGCGGCCGCGGTCTCGGTTATCTCCAGGCAGATCCGGCTCGGATCAATATTATGGGTCCGGGCCGCTTCGATGACCTGCCGGGGAAGGTCGGGCCGCACGCATTGGGCGACGGAGAGGTTGATCTCTATGAAGCCGATGCCCCGCTCCGCGAGTCCCTCGTCCGCCATGAAGCCGCACGCGGAATCCATGACGAAGGCGCCGATCCGGTGGATCGTTCCGTTCCGTTCGGAGATGGGGATGAACTCGTCCGGCGGCACGAAGCCGAGCTCCACGTCCTTGAGCCTGACGAGGGCTTCCGCGGAGACGATGCGCCGCTCGGCGGTGGAATAGATGGGCTGGTAAAAGACCTTGAAGGCGTCGCGCTCGAAGCCGCGTCCGATCGCGCGCTCTACGGCTGCGCGCCGTTTCCGGTCGGCTAGGCCGAGATCCCCGATATGGAGGATCCGTTGCCCGTCACGCGGCCCGTCCGCCGCGGAAAGCTGGTCGAGGCTTTGAAAGACCTCGGAGACGTCCGCGCTGTCTTCCGGAAAGCGGATGTCGCAGATGCGCGCGGCGAGGGTGACGGGGCTATAGCCGCCGATCCACGGCCGGGCGAATCGATCCTGCAGGGCCTCGATGGAGCGGAGCGGATTCCCGCCGTTCTCGTTTTCCTGGAGTATGAGGGCGTATTGGGCTTCCCCCAGGATCGCCGAGATCGTGTCGGGGAATTCCTTCTGGAGATACCGCTCGAACTCCCGCTTGATGCGCGTTTCGAACTCCAAGCCGAACGTCCTGCGGAGGAAGGCGATGTCCTCCACCGCGACGAGGACCACGTGGAAGCCCTTCTTGGTCTCAAGGAAGAGGTTGACCTGCGTCGCGAATCCGTTCCGGTTGAAAAGGCCGGAGCCGCTGTCGACGAAAGCGTCGGGGTTCTGCAGGGTAAGCAGGATGATGAGCGAGGAGACGGAGAAGCCGAGGCACTGGATCAACTGGTCGGGATAGAGGTATTGCACCATGCCGGGCGCCAGGGAGACGGCGACGAAGATGACGACCGCCCCGATCGAGTGGTCGGGGAGCGTCTTCCGCGAACCCAGGACGCATACGACGCTGTACGCCGCGTAGAACAGGGCGACGGCGTAGAAGTAGGGTAGGAAGGGGCCGTGCGCGTAGCGGAGCTGCGCGTCGAAGTAGAAGACCGCGGAGAATGCCGGATTCAGCGCCAGCAAGACGAGATCGCCGATCCAGGGGAGCGCGAATAGGACCTTGTGGAGCTTCGAGAGCCGACCGCTCCGTCCGGTGAGGACGAGGATGTAGAGCGCGAACAGGAACGGAATGGAGTTATGGCAGACGTAATAGGCCGTATTGAGCGCAAGGAGCATCCACGGCGGGAAAGAGGCGGGAGCGCGGTTCGTGAAGACGGTCACGATATCGAAGATCGTGGACCCCAGGGTCAAGTACAGGAGTCCCGCAAAAAGGACGTTCTGCCGTGAGTGCAGGCTCCTTTTGTAGTAGAAGAAGAAGATGTTGAGGCCGATGATGACGGCCGCTGCGAGATCGTAATAAAGGACGCCCATGTATTCACTTGCACTGTAGGTTCTGCGCCGGACCGCGTCAAGCGCTTTCGCGCTTGTCCGCCGCGTATCCCGGGTGTACCATTCTGCGGTGCGCGGAAATAGCCGGTCTTCCGTCCGTCGTTTCACCACCCGTCTCCTATGCCTCGGCCTCGGCGCGTTGACCGCGGCCTGCGCGCCCGCTTTCCGCCGGGACGCCGCCGCGCGGGAACCCCGGGTGCTTCTCCGCTTCGCGGAGGAGCGGCGGGCCGACCATCCTTCCGCGGAAGCTTCCCGGGAATTCGCCCGCATCGTGGGAAGGGAATCCGGAGGCGGCCTCCTCGTGCGCATTTGGGACGAGGGGCGCCTGGGCGGCGAGGAGGCCGTGGCGGAGCAGCTCCGGTTCGGCGGTATCGATCTGGCCCGGCTCCAGGCCCGCGCGCTGGAGTCCTATTCGGCGGCGGCCGGCCGGCTCGGCGCGCCCTTCCGCTTCGCGGACGAGGCCGAGGTCGTCCGCGCCATGGAGGGCCCGGAAGGACGGGCTCTCGCGGAGGAGCTCATCGAGGAACGGCTCATCCTGCTCGCCTGGTACGATGGCGGTCCCGAATGCCGGCTGCTCCCTCCCGGCCGTCCTGCGGGCGATTTCTCCGGGCTCCGGATCGGCGTGGACCCTTCGCGGTCCGCCATGGACCTCGTCGTCGCCGAGGGAGGCACGCCGGTGCCGCTCGCGCTCCGGGACTTCCGGCGGGCCCGCGAGGCCGACCTGGTGGACGGTTTCTATACGACTCTCCTGGCCGCATCCTCGGAGCGCCTCCTCGATTCCCTCGGCGCGAAGGCGGAGCGGGCATCCCGTTCGTTGGAACTCGTCGTCGCGAGCCGGGTGACCTTCATGCAGCTCCTTCCCGCCGATCGAGACGTCCTGTTGCGGGCGGCCGCCGCCTCGGCCGAACTCCAGAAGGATTTCCGTTTCCTGGCCGAGAACCGGGTCCTGGAATCCTTGGCGGGGGGAGCGGAATGAGGCTCGCCGAACGCCTCCGGCTCCCGCGCGCGTTCGCGTCGGCTCCCATCAAGCTCAAGATCCTCGCCCTCGTCCTGACGGCCATCGCGCTTCCTTTTTCGCTCAACGTGTTCCTCATAAGGGCGAACCACGAGGCCGTGCGATCGTTCGCGGAGGACGTGGACCTCTTCGCCGCGATCAACCGGCTCAAGACCGCCAACGAGTCGGGTCTCCGCCATCTGGAAAACTACCTGGCTTCGGAGGCGGACGAGGACCTGCGGGATTACAACGAAGGCGTCGACGCGTTCATGGCGGCGCTTAAGACGGTGGAGAGCGCGGCGACCGACCTGGAGCTCCGTTTCCTTATCCACGCGATCCGGAACTCCTTCATCTCCCTGTACGATGAAGCGAACGCGGCGATCCGCGCCCGGAAATCGGGGACCGCCGATCCGTACCCGGCCTACTACCGCGCCCAGCGGATCGCGCGCTATCTGGACGGCTACGTCTCCATGATGCTGGACCGGAGCCTCGTGGTGGAGGCCGCGATCTATAGCGGCCGCGTCGAGCGCGCCGACTTCGGGAGGAGGCTCGGCGTCGCCGTCCTCGTACTGGTCGCCGTCTTCTGCGGATTCCTCGGCGCCCTCTTCTCCGACCACCTGACCGTTCCGCTCCGCAAGCTCGCCGCTACGGCTTCCCGCATGGCCTCGGGCGACCTCGCCGTCGAGCCGGTAGCGCCGGCCTGGGCGGACGAGGTCGGCGACCTCGCTTCGTCCTTCAACTCCATGAGCGCCCATATCGCCGCGCTCGTCGCCGACTTGAAAGAGAAGGCGGCGATGGAGAAGCGTCTCCACCGCGAGGAACTCAAGGCCGCGCGCGCGGAAAAGCTCAGGCGGGAAGCCGAGTTCCTCGCGCTCCAAGCCCGCATCCACCCCCACTTCCTCTTCAACGCCCTCAACTCCATCTCGCGCGATATCATGCTCCGGGGCGGCCATGACGCGCTCGCGCTCGTGGACGCCCTGGCGGCCCTCCTCCGCTACGGCCTGGACCAGGGCGGCGGCATATCCACCTTGGAGGCTGAGTTGGAGATCGTGCGCCAATACGCCTTTATCCAGGGCTATCGTTTCAGCGACCGGATCGCGGTGGAGATCGATTGCCGTATCGCGCGGCCCGCCGCGGTGAAGTTGCCGGCTTTCTCCATCCAGCCGCTCGTGGAGAACGCCTTCATCCACGGCCTGGAGCCGAAAGTCTCGGGCGGGCGGATCTCCGTGGTCGCGGAAAAGCGAGGCTCGGCCGTCGCGGTCACGGTCGCCGATGACGGCATAGGCATGGACGGAGAGCGGCTTGAGGCCATCAGGCACCGGAAGGAGCTTTCGATCGATGGGCACCTCTCTTCCATCGGCCTCTCCAACGTCCGCGATAGGCTCAGGCTCTTCACCGGCGATCCTCGCAGCTTCGGCATACGTTCGTCCGCGGAAGCGGGCACGGTCGTGGAAATCCTACTCCGGGAGCGCGCGTCATGAAAGGAACGTACCGTCTCCTCGTAGCCGACGACGAAGCGGTGGAGCGGGAGGCCGTGCGCTTCTTCGCCGCGGCCTACCGGGCTCCCGGCTGCGCGGCTTCCGGCTGCTTCGCGGACGTAGAAGAGGCGGCGAACGGGGAGGAGGCGGTGGAGCTGGCGTCCCGGTTCAGGCCGGACGTCATCGTCATGGACATCCGGATGCCGGGCATGAACGGCCTGGAGGCCGCCGAGGCCATCCGAAAATTCGACCGCAGGGTCAGGATCGTCTTCCTGACCGCCTTCGGCGAGCTGGACTGCGCGCGGGCGGCCTTCAAGGTCCAAGCGGATGATTTCCTCCTCAAGCCGATGAGCGAGGCCGCCTTCCGCGAGGCCATGGACCGTTCGATCGCCGCGCTCCGGGATTCGGTAGGCGCCGCCGAAGATACCGTTTCCCAGAACGGCGCCTCCGATTCCGAGCGCCGTCTCCTGGAAGCGGTCCGGCGGGGCGACGCCGCCGCCGAGGCCGCCGCCGCCCGCCTCTTCGCCGAGGAGGCCGGGGCGGAGTGCGGTCTGCAGGAAGCCTGCCGCGTGGGCCTCACCATCCTCAAGACCCTGGAACGGGAACTCGGCGCCGAATTCAGCCGGACCTTCCGGTCCTTCTCCCGCGCGGGAGAGGCGTTGCGCGCCGCCCGCGGCCGGGAGGAGGCCCTGGCGGCGGTAACGGAGGCGACCCGCGGCCTCTCGGAGGAGGTCGCGATCCTGCTCGGCGACCCGCGGCGCAAGGCGGTGAACGCCGCCCTCGCCTACATTGAGGAGCGACGGCTCGCTCCCGTCTCCCTGGAGGAGGCGAGCCGGGCCGCCGGTTTGAGCCGCTACCACTTCAGCCGCGTTTTCCACGAGGCGACGGGCACCACCTTCACGGATTACGTCTGCGCGCGCCGTATCGACCGGGCCAAGGAACTGCTGGCGGACGAGTCGCTGCCGCTCAAGAAGGTATGCGATATCGCCGGTTTTTCCACGCCTTCCTACTTCGCGGGCACGTTCAAGAAGCGCGAGGGAATGAGTCCCTCGGAGTTCCGCGCGATCTTGGCCCAACGGACGCGCGCAAAACTTCTGAATAAAACGCATGAAAATGAAACGCAGGACCAAAAATGAAGATATAGGCTGAACCCCGAAGGGCGGGTCTCCCGTTCCCAAGGAGGTTCTTTATATGAAGAAGTCAGTAGTGGTCCTCGCCGCGCTGTTCGCGCTCCTGACCCTGGCGGTCGCGCAAGTAGGCGCGGCGCCCGTGGAGCTCAAGCTCGGACACTATTCGGTGGAGACGCACGCCATGCACCTGGCGGCCATCCAGTTCGCGGACGCCGTGGCCGCGCGGACGAGCGGAGCGGTGAAAGTCGTCATTTTCCCGAATTCCAAGTTGGGCAACTCCCAGGAGATCCTGGAACAGGTCACGCTCGGGGCCGTGGACCTCGCGATCCCGACCGAGCCGGCCCTAGCCAAATACGTGAAGAAGTTCAACCTGGTCACCGGCCCCTTCGCCTTCAAGGATTATGCGTCCACGGACAAGTTCTTCGCCACGGGGTTCCTTGCCTGGGTGAATCCCGACCTTGAGAAGGCCGGCTTCAAGTACCTGGCCCGCTGGGAATACGGTTTCCGCACGTATACCAGCTCCAAGCGGCAGATCAACAAGCCGGAGGATTTCAAGGGGCTCAAGATCAGGACCCCGCCGGACTTCGTGAACTCCGCTACGGTCAAGGCCCTGGGCGGCACGGCCCAGACCATCGCCTTCGCCGAGTTGCCGATGGCCCTCAAGCAGGGCGTCGTGGACGGCCAGGAGAACCCGATCGGCACCATCTACGCGGGCAAGATGTACGAGACGCAGAAGTACCTGTCCATGCTCAATTACACCTATAACTCCACCCACCTCGTGATGAACAAGGGGTCGTTCGCGCGGCTCTCCGCCGACCAGCAGAAGATCGTGTTGGAAGAAGCCGCCAAGGCCGGCGCGTTCATGACCAAGACGGTCCGCGAGATGGAAAAAGGCCAGATCGAGGAGCTCAAGAAGCTCGGCATGGAAGTCGCCTATCCCGACACGGCGCCCTTCAAGGTAGCGGCCGCCCCGGTGTGGGACGAGCTCAAGGCCCAGGTCGGCGCCGCCGACTACGCCGTCTTCCAAGGCTTCCTGGAGAAGGCCAAGTAAGCGATCCGGAATCGGACGCCGCCCGGTCCGCGAACCGCGGATCGGGCGGTCCTCCCCAGCGGGCGGCCCGAGCGGCCGCCGGAGAAACGCCATGCTGACCCTCTCGATCTTCGCGGTTCTTCTATTCTTAATCCTACTGAACCTGCCCATCGTCGTGGCCATCGGCCTCACGGCGATAGCCTTCTTCGTCGGCCTCGGGCAGGGGAATTTTCTGGCGATGCTGCCGCAGCGCATGTACTACGGCACCACCGGCATGACGCTCCTGGCAGTTCCGTTCTTCATCTTGGCTGGGAACCTCATGAATACCGGCGGGATAACCAACCGGATCTTCCGCTTCGCCAAGGCGCTCGTCGGCCACGTGAGCGGCGGCCTCGGGCAGGTTTCGGTCATTTCTTCCATGATCTTCTCCGGCATGTCGGGGTCGGCCGTCGCCGACGCCGCGGGTCTCGGGCAGATCCAGCACAAGGCTATGGTGGACAACGGCTATAAACCGGCCGCCTCCGCCTCCATCGTCGCGGCCGCCTCCACCATCGGACCGGTCATCCCCCCCTCGATTCCCTTCGTGCTCTACGGCGCCCTCACCGGCGTATCGGTGCCGCGCCTTTTCCTTGCGGGCTTCGTGCCCGGAGCCCTCATGGGGCTCGCCCTCATGGCGACCATAGGCTTCATGGCGGGACCCCGCGGTTTCCCGAGATCGGCGCGGGCGGATCTCAAGGAAATCCTCGTCTCTTTCAGGGAAGCGTTCCTTCCGCTCCTGGCGCCGGTCATCATAATCGGCGGCATCCTATCCGGCCTCTTCACCCCTACCGAAGCGTCCGTAGTAGTCTGTGTCTACGCCCTCTTCCTCGGCTTCCTCTACAAGGACCTCTCGCTGAAAGACCTGCCGAAAATCCTTTGGGACTCGGTCAAGGGATCGGTCGCCCTGCTGTTCATCATGGCCGCCGCCAACTTCTTCGGCTGGTTCACCATGTACCAGCGCATTCCGGACGCGGTCATTGCGGCCCTCGCCGCGATGAGCGCCTCGGGCACCGGCATCATGCTCATGGTCATCGCGATCGTCCTGGTGCTGGGGCTCTTCCTGGAAGGGAACGCCATCTTCTTCATCACTATCCCCATCTTCCTCCCGATAGCCCAGATGTACGGCTTCGACCTGGTGAACTTCGGCATCGTGATGACCCTGCTCATCATGGTGGGGAATCTCACGCCGCCCGTGGGCATGTGCCTCTTCGCGGTATCCGGTTTTTCCAAGGTCCCGATCCTGGAGCTCGGTAAAGAAAGCTTCCCTTATATCCTTGGAATCCTGGTCGTGACGATCATCATCGCTTTCATTCCCGGCATCGCCACGTTCCTACCGAACCTGGTTATGGGAATCGGTCAGTAAGGAGTCGAGAATGGAACGAATGGCAAAGGCGCTCGCGGCGATCGACAAGGCGATAGGCTCGGTCCTGAAGACCGTGTCGGTCGCATTTTTCGTCGTCCTCACGGTCATCCTGAGCCTCAACATCGTGAACCGCTTCCTCCCCTTCACGTCCTTCCATTGGCTGGACGAGATCGTGGAGCTTTGCTTCGCGGGCCTCGTCTTCTACGGCGCGGCGGCGGTCTGGATGACGGGCGGCCATTTTTCGGCGGGCGACTGGATATCCAAGCGGCTCTCCAATCCACGCGCCGTGGGCGTGTACCGCCTCGTCGTGGAGGCGATGTCCCTCCTCTTCGTAGCGATCCTGCTCAAGTACTCTTGGCAAATCATGGCCAGGTCCCAGGAAGCGACGGCCGTCTTCCAGATACCCAAGGCCGCGCTCTACGCGTGCATGCCTATCTCGGCGGCCGTCATGGTCCTGTACTCGATCGTCAGGATCAGCATCGAAATTTGGCATTTCGCGTCTCCCTCCCAAGGCGACGCGCAGAAATCCGAATAAAGGAGAGTCCAGATGCGCAAGATCATCGGTGTACTGGTCGGCTTGGCCCTCGCCGCGAGCCTCTTCGGGGAAGGTTCCCAGGAGAAGCCGAAGGCGAGCTCCGCGGCGGCCCCCATCGTCATGAAGATCGGCCATGCCCAGCCGGAGACCCATCCCCGGCACAAGTCGCTCCTCCGCTTCAAGGAACTCGTGGAGGCGAGGACGAACGGACAGATAACGGTAGAGATCTACCCCAGCGGCCAACTCGGCGACGAGGCTGCCATGCTGGACGCCACCAAGCTCGGTACCTTACAGGCGACCCGGGGCGGCCTCTTCGAGCGGGTTTCCCCCCGGCTTCTCGTGTATACGCTTCCCTTCCTTTTCGACAACGTCGAAGGCATCGAGAAGGTCTCCATGGGGCCGATAGGCGACCGCATAGCCTCCGAAGCCGAGAAAAACGGGCTCCTGGTCCTCACGACCGGCGACGCGGGCGGTTTCCGCCAGATCACCAACAACGTACGGCCCATCGTGAAGCCCGATGACCTCAAGGGCCTCAAGATCCGGGCTCCGGGCGTGAAGACCATCGTGAAGACGATGGAAGCCTTCGGCGCCAACGTCGTCACCATCCCCTACGGCGAGACGTACATGGC
>JAEWSV010000291.1 GCA_023398155.1 Spirochaetota bacterium | reverse complement strand
GCGCCATCCTGGGTAAATCGCCCATCGTCGATTTCATCAAGCAGAACATGTCGACCTTACCGCTCGGCATGCTCCTCCCGTTCATCATCGCCGCGGCGCTCAAGACGGCCCAGGGTTCTTCCACGGTGGCCATCGTAACCACCGCCGGCATTCTGGCCCCGATGCTCGCCACGCTCGGCCTGGACCCCGCCCTCACCGCAATCGCGATCGGCTGCGGCGCCATGGTCGTCTCCCATGCGAACGACTCGTACTTCTGGGTCGTCTCCCAATTCTCCAATATGCCGGTCAATACGGCGTATAAAGTGTATACATCCGCGACGGCCGTCGAAGGCGTCGTCGGCATCATCGTCGTGCTGGTGATGTCTCTGGTATTCTAGAGGGCACCACCCTGTCCGCCCGAAGAGGTCTTGCGGCCTCCTCGGGCGGACTCATTTTAAGGAAGTAACGCCGATATGAAATTCCTCAACTCCCTCGCCGAGCGGTTCGGCCTCAACGCGTACGCGATCGGGCGCTTCGACCTCGCGGAAAAATGGTTCCGCCGGTTGGAGAAGGTCGAGGGCGATTCGATCCGGGTTCTCCGTAACCTGGGAGTGATCGCCCTTGCCCGCGGTGACGTCAAGAAGGCCGAGGCCTATCTCAGGCGGGAGGAAAAGTTGTACGGCGCTTCCTACCGAAGGCACCGGTCGCTCGCAGACCTATGCTATACCTCCCTCACCCGCGAGGAGGCGGCCGTGCGGTACGCGGCGGCCCTCGCCGACGGGGAAGCCGCGGAGGCGCCCGACTACGAACGCTCTTTCTTGGAGACGCGGCTCGCGATCTGCAAGGACGCCGCGCGCTTCGAGTCGAGCCGGGAAAGTTCCCTCCTCTTCGAGAAGGGGAAGGCGGCAGGGGAGGCCGGGGATAGCGATGCGGCTCTCCAGGCCTTCCTGACGGCGGCTGAGAAGGATCCGACGAACTGGCCGGCGCTCAACAATGCGGGCGTCATCCTGCTCGGCCGGGAAGGCGGCGCGGAGAAAGCGCTCGAACTGTTCCGGAAGGCCGCCGCCTGGGTCCGCGTGCCCATGATCGAGCGAAATATCGCCCTCGCGAAAGACGCCCTGGAGCGCGGTGCTCAGCGAGCCGAAAAGGAAGCGAAGCGGACGAAGGTCCGCGTCGGCTGAGAGCGAGGAATCGGTTCCGAGGAGGTCCGTCATGAAGATCGTCGTAGCGCCCGATTCTTTCAAGGGTAACCTTTCCGCCGCGCGGGTTTGCGCGGCTTTGGCCGAGGGTATCGCGGATGTCGATCCGAAAGCCGAAGTCGTCTCCATTCCGCTCGCCGACGGCGGCGAGGGCACCGCGCGGGCGATCACGCTGGCCGCCGGAGGCGAATTCCGGAAGGCGTCCGTCACGGGCCCCCTCGGGAATCGGGTCGAGGCTGAGTTCGGCCTCATCCGCGGCGGTTCGGTCGCGGTCTTGGACATGGCGAGCGCATCGGGGATCGAACTCGTGCCGCCGCGCGCGCTCGATCCGATGGCTGCCACGACATTCGGCACGGGCGAACTCATCCTGGCCGCCCTGGACTCGGGAGCCCGCGAGATCGTGCTCGGGATCGGCGGGAGCGCCACGGTGGACGGCGGCGTCGGCATGGCCCTCGCCCTCGGCTTCCATGTGCTGGACGAGGCGGGCAAACCGGTGCCGCTCGGCGGCGCCGGTTTGTCCCGCGTGGCGACGGTCGCCCGGGGCGCCGCCGATCCTCGCCTGGCCGAAACGAAGATCCTCGTCGCCTGCGACGTGACCAATCCGCTCCTCGGCCCGAAAGGTGCGGCCGCGGTCTTCGGACCGCAGAAAGGCGCTACCGCGGCGACGCTCCCGCTCCTGGAAGCGGGACTCGCCAAACTCGCGGTGGCGTGGAAGGCCGCGGGCCTGGTGACCGACGTCGAACGGGCGGGCGACGGCGCCGCTGGCGGCCTCGGCGCCGCTCTCCGCGCCTTCCTCAAGGCGGAAATGAGCTCGGGGGCCCGGACCGTCATGGAGTACGCGTCTTTCGGGAAAGCCGTTTCCGGCGCCGATCTCGTGATCACGGGGGAGGGAATGACGGATTCCCAGACCGCCGGCGGCAAGCTCTGTTCCGTGGTCGCCGAGGAATGCCGGTCGGTCGGCGTTCCCGTGGCCCTCATCTCCGGCGGCCTCGGCGGCAACGTCTCGGAGCTGCTCGCCACGTACGACTACGCGGTCTCCACCTCCTGCGGCCAGACGAGCCTGGAGGCGATGATCCGCGACTCCTCCCGCGACCTACGGTTCGCGGCGGCCAACCTGGTCAGGGCGTTTATGCTCGGGGCGGCCGCCGGGCGGCGCGGTCGATAACGTCTCACGGGGGCCGCGAAACCCCGGAGCGGCGCGGAGCGCCGCGAGGAGTTTCGCGGCGGGGGGCGTGCCTGATGGGGGCCGCCGCCGTCGGATCTTGACGCCCCCCAAAGCTTCGGGACACTGATCCGCGCTTCTCCGCCCCCGGCTTGCCCCTGCGGGCGGGAGCGCGCTAGAATGGCGTATCCCGCCACCAGGAGCTGCAGCATGCGGAAGGTTTCTCTCACCGGTATCAAGCCCACCGGCGTACCCCATATCGGTAACTATTTCGGGGCCATCAAGCCGGCGCTTAAGCTGGCCGAGGAATACGACGCCCGCTACTTCATCGCCGACTACCACGCCCTCAACCAGGTCAAGGACCCCAAAGAACTGGCGTCCAGTATCCGCCAGGTCGCGGCGGCGTGGCTCTCCGCGGGGCTCGACCCCGAGAAGGTGGTCTTCTACCGCCAGAGCGCCGTACCCGAGACCTTCGAACTTTCCACCATCCTCATGGCCTTCACCTCCAAGGGCCTCATGAACCGAGCGCACGCCTACAAGGCGGCTATACAGGCCAACGCGGAGGCGAACGAGGATACCGACGCGGGCATCAACATGGGCATGTATACGTACCCCGTGCTCATGGCCGCGGACATCCTCCTCTTCGACACCGACGTGGTGCCGGTCGGCAAGGATCAGTTCCAGCACGTGGAGATGGCGCAGGACATCGCGCAGACCCTTAACTTCAACTATAAGAAAGAAGTCCTCCGCATCCCGCAGCCCGTGGGCCAGGCGGAGCTGGCGACGATCACGGGTTTGGACGGCCGCAAGATGAGCAAGAGCTACGGCAACGTCATCCCGCTCTTCGCTCCGGAGAAGGACCTCCGTAAACTGGTGATGCGCATCGTCACCAACTCCCAGGCCGTCGAGGAGCCGAAGGATCCGGACGCTTGCCGCATCTTCTCCCTCTACAAGCTCTTCGCCACGGAGGCGGAGCAGGCCGAGCTCGCCGGCCGCTACCGCGCGGGCGGCATGGGCTGGGGCACGGCCAAGGAGGCCCTGTTCCAGGTCATGAACCGCGAGCTCACGCCGATCCGCGAGCGCTACGAGTCCGTGCTCGCCGATCCCGCCGCGCTGGACGCGACCCTCGCCCGCGGCGCCGAGCGCGCCCGGGAGATCGCTTCTCGCACCATCGCCCGGATACGGAAGACGGTCGGCATAGACTGACGGTAGGGCGGGGGGAAGACCTTTGCGAGCTACGCTCGCTCGGGAAAGGTCTCCCGCCCCGCGCCCCCTCATCCAAACGCCCCCGCGCGCGGGCTTCCCTGCGCCTTCCGCGGCTCGATGAATAAAAAAGGCCGTCCGCGAGGACGGCCTTCCGGTCAGTCATTAAAACGATCGCGCTACCCGGTTTCTCCGAAGAACGCCGTGGGCGCTCTTCGGAAGAAGAACGCCGTGGGCGTTCTTCTCATTCGCCTACGCGGATCCCCTGCCAGGCGGTGTTGTACAGCTCCAGGTTCGCGCCCAGGTCTTCCTTGAGCTCGACGTTCTTGAGCGCGTCGGCGGTGTAGTAGGGCGTGATCTTCTGGAGTGCGCGGGCCGGGATGTTCGCCGTAGCGGGGAAGCCGAAGCTGTCCGTAAACTCGGCGTAGATCTCGGGCCGGTGGATGAAGTCGATGAACTTGAGGGCCGCGTCCATGTTCTTGGCGCCCTTGAGGATGCACATGGAGTCGATGTAGGCGGGGCCGCCCTCCTCCGGGATGAAGAAGTCCACGTCCTTCTTCTGGTCCTCGGTGACCTCGGCGTAGACGACTTCGGCGTAACCCTGGACGACCCAGAACTCGCCCGCGGCGAAGCCCTTGCCGAAGGCTTCGGCGTCGAACTTGACGAGGTTTGGCTTCCACTTCGCGTTGATGAGGTTCTTGGCCGCTTCGATCTGGGCGGGATCCTTGGTGTTGACCGAGTAGCCGAGATGCACGAGGGCGTCGCCCATGACCTCGCGCATGTCGTCGAGCATGGTCATCCGGCCCTTGAGGTCCTCGCGCGCGAAAATGTTCCAGCTTTCCTCGAATTGGGGCACTTTCTCGGTGTTGACCGCGACTCCCGCCGCTCCCATGTAATAGGGAACCGAGTATTCCATCGCCGGGTCGTAGG
>JAEWSV010000269.1 GCA_023398155.1 Spirochaetota bacterium | reverse complement strand
GGTCCAGGATGGAGAGCCCGCCGTCCGCGGAAGGGCGCTGCAGGCCGGACAAGAGCGTCCGGCCGCGGAGGGCCAGATCGACGGCCGGCCGCGAGCGCTCGGCGCCGAATTTGAGGTACAGGGTCGGGTCCCAAGTTGCCATGTCCGCCTCCCTACGACAGCTCCGCGGCCGCGGAGGAGCCCGCTGCGGCGGCCGGGCTCGCGGTCACGATTGAACCCGCGAGCGCCGCCGCTGCGGCGGAAGCGGGACTCATGAGATGGACCATGCCCCCCTTACCCATGCGGCCGAAGAAGTTACGGTTCGTCGTTGAAGCGCAGACCTCGCCTTCGGCGAGCACGCCGTTCGACATGCCGAGGCAGGCGCCGCAGGTGGGGTTCGTGACGCAGCAACCGGCTTCCATGAAGACCTCGAGGAGTCCCTCCTCAAGGGCCTGCGCGTATACGGCGGGCGTCGCGGGGGACACGACGGCCCGCACGGAGTCGGCGATCCGCTTCCCGCGGAGCACCGCGGCGGCCTCCCGCAGGTCCTCGATACGGCCGTTCGTGCAGGAGCCGATATAGACCTGGTCCACCTTCGTTCCCGCGAGCTCCCGGATGCTCTTGACCTGGTCGGGCTTGTAGCCGAAGGTGGCGACCGGCTCCAGCGCGCCGCAATCGATATCCACGACCGACGTGTACGTCGCGTCCGGATCGCTCCGCCAGCGCGCGAAGTCCGCGAGCGCGGCGTCCTTGGTCGCGTAGCGGCCCTCACCGTCGGGACCGATGAAGGGCCAGAGGTAATCCACCGTCGTCGCGTCCGGCATGCAGATGCCGCAGGTCCCGCCCGCCTCGATCGCCATGTTGCAGATCGTCATGCGGCCTTCCATGCTCATCGCGTCCACGACGGGTCCATGGAATTCGATCACCTTGTCCGTGGCCCCGCCGACCCCGAGCTTCGCGATCACCGCGAGGATCGCGTCTTTCGCGGCGACGCCCTCCCGTAAGCGGCCGTTGAGGTTCACCCGGATGGTCTCGGGCTTCCTGAACGCGCAGACGCCCTTGAGGATGCCCACTTCCAGGTCGGTCGTCCCCACGCCGGCGGCGAAGGCGCCGAAGGCCCCGTGGGTGCAGGTGTGGCTATCGCCCATGATGATCGTGTATCCCGGCCTGACGAAGCCTTTCTCCGGGAAGAGGGCGTGGCAGACGCCGTTCCGCCCCACGTCGAAGAAGTCGCGGATGCCGTGCCGCCGGGCCCAGTCGCGCATGATCTTACCCTGGGTCGCGGTCTGGGAGTCCTTGGCCGGCGTCACGTGGTCGATCACGGCCTTGATCCTTTCCGGATCGAAGACGCGGTCCATGCCTTTTTCCATGAGATCGACGATGGCCGTAGGCGTCGTGATCTCGTGGCAGAACACGGCGTCCAGGTTCAACACCCAGGTCTCGCCGAACGGCCGGTCGACCGTATGCGAATCGAAGATCTTTTCCGCGGTCGTCTTTCCCATACCTTCAACCCCCGATCCCGTTCTCGCCCTTGGGCGGCGTGATGATCCAAAAAACCCGGAGCGTCCCCTCACCCGCGTTCGCCAGGAGGTGCGGCGCGTCCGCCCGGAAGCTCGCCGAGTCCCCGACTTCCAGGGCATGGGTCTTCGCCCCCACGGTGAGCTCGGCTCTCCCTTCCATCACGATCCCGAGCTCGTAGCCGGGATGCCCGTATTCGGTGCCGCCCGTTTTCGCGCCCCGTTCCAGCGTGATAGAATAGGCTTCGATGCCGTGGCCGCCTTCGCCCTCCCCGTCCAGCTGGGCGAGCTTTTCGTAGAGCACGCCCCCCGGCCGAGTGGAGATGATGCGGTCCTTGCTCCGGACCACCCGCACGGACCGTTCCTTGCGGTAGTCCGAGAACAAGTACTCCAAGTCGATGTCCAGCGCGTCGGCCAGAGAAAGGAGCGTATCGATGGCGGGGGATACCCGGTTCCGCTCGATCTGCGAGACGAGGCTCTCGCTCACCCCGGCCCGTTCCGCCACGTCCTTGAGCGTCAGGCTGCGCCGCTCGCGCACCGCCCTGATTTTCTCCCCGAATCGATATCGCACGGCCTCGCCTCTCTTTATAAGGACTAAAGTATCTTAAATATAGGTTAAGTTAGGCCAAGCGGTCAAGGGCGCAGAAAAAAAACAGAGCCGTGATGCAATTCCCGAGGATAGATCGACGCATAAAGACGATGGCAATACAGATTGGGAGAACCATATGAAACGCAGCCTAATCGCGCTCGCGGTCGTCTTGGCGCTGTTCACCGCCTGCTCATCCGGCGGCGCCCAGGAAGGAGAAGAACTCGTCGGGGGCGTCGTGGAAACGGACCCCGTCCTGGGGGGGGGACTACGACCCGAATTCCGAACCGCCTCCTGAAACGATACCGTTCGCCTACCGGTTCACGGGCTCCGCTATCCAGGTTGATATCACCGGCAAGTTTTAGCCTATCGGAAACGTAACGTACACGATGTTCAAGGTCTCAGGGAGCGTTGAGTGCGAGACCGATTATCGCTTTTCACAGTATCGATCGAGGATCACCAATGCGTACCTTGCGGCGACGGTTCTTTCGAATATTCAGTTGAATACTTTATCCCGCTCAGCGAACCCGGTAGATACTTATCCGTCCATTTCGAGATCCGGGATGCGTTCGACAACACAAAGGCCTATGGCTATGGATTCATCAGGGTTAACCCTGACCAATAAGGGCACGTAGGCGCGCCTTCTTCCCATGCCCTCCCCGCTTCGGTGTATAGTGCTCACCGTCAAGGAGAGTCCATGCGCCGAAGCCTCGCCATCGCCCTGCTGCTCGCGGTCTATGCCGCGGCGGCCCTCCCCGCTGAATCCTTCTTCGACCCTTCCAATCCCTTCACCCTCAAGAACGATCCCATCGAGCGCGGCATGGATACGTTCGCGGCTCGGCTCGACGCGATCCGGGCCGAACGCGAACCCCTCGGCCTCGTGCTCTCCGGCGGCTCGGCCCGCGCTTTCGCGCACATCGGCGTGCTCGCGGCGATGGAGGAAGCCGGGGTCAGGCCCGACTACATCGTGGCCAACTCCATGGGCGCCATCGTGGCGCTGCTCTACGCGGCCGGCTACGCTCCCGCGGACATCGAGAGGCTCGTCGCCGAGACTGACCTCGCCGCCCTCTTCGAACCGGTCATCCCGCTGCGCGGCGGACTCCTGGACGCGCGGAAATTCAAGGCGGCCATGCGGACCTTGCTCGGCGGAGACCGGGAC
>JAEWSV010000253.1 GCA_023398155.1 Spirochaetota bacterium | reverse complement strand
CTCCAGAGCTTTGAGGACCGCTGCCCCCATCTCCACCGTGCCGACGATCTTCTCGTTCGCGGCCGCCCCGCCGCGGCTCGCGATATCCTTCGTGCGGTAGCCCGCGTCCAGGGTCGCGCTCACCGCGGCTTCGATGGCCCGCGCCTCCTTCTCAAGGCCGAAGGAGTGGCGGAGGAGCATGGCGGCGGAAAGGATAGTGGCCAGCGGGTTGGCCAGATCTTGCCCCGCGATGTCCGGAGCCGAGCCGTGGATGGGCACGTAGAGGCCCATCGTCGTCCGCTTGCCGCCCTTCCCGCTCGCGCTCGCCGGATCGCCGAGGCTCGCCGAGGCGAGCATGCCGATGGAGCCGGTGAGAACGGAAGCCTCGTCGGAAAGGATGTCCCCGAAGAGGTTGGAGGTGACGATCACGTCGAACTGGCCGGGAGCCCGGATGAGCTGCATGGCGCAGTTGTCCACGTAGAGGTAGCTCGTCTCGATGTCGGGGTAGTCTTTGGCCACCTTCGCCGCGACCTCGCGCCAGAGCCGGGAGGATTCCAGCACGTTGGCCTTATCCACGACGCAGAGCTTCTTCCGCCGGGTGGCCGCCGCCCGGTAGCCCGCCCGGAGAACCCGCTCGATCTCGGGAACGGAATAGCGCTCGGTGTCGAAGGCGGACGAGCCGTCCTCGCTCCGCCCCCGCTCGCCGAAGTAGAGGCCGCCCGTGAGTTCGCGCACGATGAGGAGGTCGAAGGTCGGCTTACCTTCGTGGTTGGACGCGGCGTGGACCTCGTCCTTGATCGGGCAGGCCGCGCGGAGCTGGCCGAGCAAGGCGGCCGGGCGCAGGTTGGCGTAGACGCCGAGGCCCGCGCGGAGGCCCAGGAGAGCGCGCTCGGGCCTGAGGTGACCGGGCAGCGTCTCCCACTGTGGACCGCCGACCGCGCCCAGGAGCACTGCCTCGGAATTCTTGGCCGCCTCCAGGGTCTCGGCCGGCAGGGGTTCGCCGGTCGCGTCGATCGCGCAGCCGCCCGCGGTGAGCTCCACATAGTTGAACACGTGGCCAAACTTGTCGCCTACCGCGTCCAAGACCTCGACGGCCTGCGCTACGACGTCCGGCCCGATGCCGTCTCCCGGAATGAGGGCGATGGAATAGGTCATGCAAAACTCCTCACAAAAATGCCTATAGGTACGCCTTGAATCGACGCTCGATGTCGTGGATCAGCTTGTATTCGATGGAATCGACGAGGGCCGCGCGGCTCGCGTCGATGATGTCGGTGGAAACGCCGACGGTGGTCCATGCGTGCGTCCCGTCCGTCGATTCGATGAGGACCCGCACCTTGGCGGCCGTGGCGTCCGTACCGTTGATGACGCGGACCTTGTAGTCGGATAGCCGCACGTGGTGCAGCTCGGGGTAGAAACGTTCCAGTGCGCGGCGTAGGGCGCCGTCCAGGGCGTTGACCGGACCGTCGCCTTCGGCGGCGGCCATCTCGGTGGTGCCGTCCACGATGACCTTGGCCCAGGCGTTCGCGCAGGTCCCCGATTCCGAGGACGGATGTTCGCTCACCACGCGGTACCGGTCGATGGAGAAGAGCGGCTTGTAGCGCCCCAATTCCCGCCGCACGAGGAGTTCGAAGCTCGCGTCGGCGCCTTCGAACTGCCAGCCCTCGGCCTCGAGCTCCTTGAGCCTGGCCGCCACGGCCGCCGTGGCGGGGTGGTCCTTCGTGATGGCGGGGTCGACCTTCTTGGCGCGCTCGGCGATGGCCGCCCTGCCGCCGACCTCGCTCATGAGGAAGCGGCGGTCGTTCCCGACCTTGGCAGGGTCCACGTGCTCGAAGGAGGCGCGCACCTTGAGGATGCCGTCCGCGTGCATGCCCGCCTTGTGGGCGAAGGCGTGCGTCCCGATGTACGGCATACCCTCCGGGACCGCGACGTTGGCGATCTCCGCGACCCGCCGGGCCAGATCCGAGATGAGTTCGAGCTTGCCTTCGGGTAGGCAGCGTAGGCCGAGCTTGAGTTCCAGGCTCGGTACGATCGCGGCCAGGGCCGCGTTGCCGCAGCGCTCGCCGAAGCCGACCAGCGTACCCTGCAAGTGACGGGCGCCCGCGACGATACCGAGCACGGAGTTCGCGCTCGCCATGCCCGCGTCGTCGTGCATGTGAACCCCGACGACGGCCTTGCCCGCGCCGTTCCGCGCCGCCGAATGGGTCTCCGCGAGCTGCATCGCCGCGCGGACGCCCTCCTGCACGACGTCGGGGAAGTTCCCCCCGTTCGTGTCGCAGAGCACGATGCGGTCGGCGCCCGCCTCTAAGGCCGCCGCGAGCGTGGATAGGGCATAGTCGGCGTTCGCCTTCTTCCCGTCGAAGAAGTGCTCCGCGTCGTAGATCACGGTCTTGCCGGCATCCTTGAAGAAGGCCACCGTCTCCCGGATCATCGCGAGGTTCTCCTCCAGCGTGACGCGGAGGACCTGCGTGGCGTGGAGGTCCCAGCTCTTCCCGAAGAGGACGACGGCATCGGTGCCCGCGGATAGGAGGCTCTGCACCCCCGGGTCTTCCTGCGGGGTGACGCCCTTCTTGCGGGTAGCGCCGAACGCGCATAGCTTAGCCGTGGTTAGGCCGAGGTCGCCGGCCGCGCGGAAGAACTCCAGGTCCTTCGGGTTGGAGCCGGGGTTTCCCGCCTCTATCCAGGCGACGCCGAGCTCGTCCAACGCGCGGGCCACGGCTATCTTATCCTGGACGGAGAAGGTTATCCCCTCGCCCTGCGCGCCGTCGCGGAGCGTCGTGTCGAAGACCTCGACGTCCGGTACGAACGTATCGTTAGACACCTGCGCTCTCCTTGGCCAGCTGAGCCGCCCTGGCGGCCTTCCCGTTCATCGCGCCCTCCACCGCGGAGAGCTCCCATTCCATCGCGTTGATGGCGGAGACGTAGGCCTTGATGGTCGATTCGATGATGTCGGTAGAGAGGCCGCGGCCGTTCCACCGCCGTCCGTCGTAGGAGATCTTCACGGTCGCTTCGCCCTGGGCGTCTTCGCCGCCGGTGACCGCGCCGAGTTCGAAGGCTTCCAGGTCCACGTCCTTGCCGACGACTTCGTTGATGGCCTTGAAGGCCGCGTCGATGGGACCGTCGCCGACCGCCACCTTCTCCAGCACCGCGCCGTCCTTGCGCACGAGGCGGATGGTGCTCGTGGCGGAGAGGGAAGAGCCCGAGTTGACCACCCAGCGGTCCAGCTTGTAGGTCTCGGGGATCGACGCGGCGGCGCCCGCCACGAGGGCCTCGATGTCCCGGTCGCCGACCGTCTTCTTCTTGTCCGCGAGCACCTTGAACTTGGCGAAAGCCTCGTCCAGGGCGGCCGCTTCCAACTGGATGCCGAGGTCCGTGAGCCGCTCCTCAAAGGCGTGGCGGCCGGAATGCTTGCCGAGCACCATGCGGTTCTTCGGGAGGCCGA
The DNA here is from genome assembly GCA_023398155.1 of Spirochaetota bacterium. Classification (GTDB taxonomy): domain Bacteria; phylum Spirochaetota; class Spirochaetia; order Treponematales; family Breznakiellaceae; genus JAEXTK01. Next base: position 5,148 of record JAEWSV010000253.1, on the reverse strand, counting down.
TGGATTCGGGGGTCATGATCTCGTAGGTCTGCCGATTGGCCATGATGCCGTGCTGGTGAATGCCCGCCTCGTGGGCGAAGGCGTTCTCGCCGACCACGGCCTTGTTCGGCTGGACCTTGACGCCGGTGACCTGGGAGACCAGGCGGCTCGACGCGTAGATCTGGGTGGTATCGATCCGGCATTCCACCCCGAAGAGGTCCTTGCGGGTACGGAGCCCCATCACGATCTCTTCCAGGGAGGCGTTGCCCGCCCGCTCGCCGAGCCCGTTGATGGTGCACTCGAGCTGGTCGGCGCCCGCGACCGCGGCGGACAGGGTGTTCGCCACCGCGAGCCCGAGGTCGTTATGGCAGTGCACCGATATGACCGCCTTGTGGATGTTCGGCGTGTGTTCCTTCACGTAGCGGATGAGATTCCCGAATTCCTCGGGCACCGCGTAGCCTACCGTGTCCGGAACGTTCACGACCGTGGCGCCCGCGGCGATGACCGCCTCGAACACGCGGCAGAGGAAGGCGGGGTCGCTGCGCGAGGCGTCCTCGGCGGAGAACTCGACATCCTCGGTATATTTCTTGGCGTACTTCACCGCGCTGACGGCCCGCTCCACGACTTGGTCGGGACTCATCTTGAGCTTGTACTCCATGTGGATGGGCGAGGTCGCTATGAAGGTGTGGATGCGCGGCCGGGCGGCGACGGAGAGCGCTTGCCACCCCGCGTCGATGTCCTTCTCCAGCGCGCGGCAGAGGCCGGCCACCGTGGAATCCTTCACGGCCATGGCGACGGCCTTGACCGAGGCCAGGTCGCCGGGACTCGCGGCGGGGAAGCCCGCCTCCATGATATCGACGCCGAGCCGCTCCAGCCGTTTGGCGACTTCCACCTTCTCCTGCAAGTTCATGCTGCAACCGGGCGCCTGTTCGCCGTCCCGGAGGGTCGTGTCGAAAATCTTCATCGTGCGGGCCATACCGGCCTCCTTATTAATCCTTCGCCCATCGCCCGGGGCGCTTGCGCGGCTCCCGGGCGGCGGACGCCAAGTCCTTATACTTCGGACTTGGGCAACCAACTCATCATCGAGCGCAACTCCTTACCCACCTTCTCGATGGGGTGCTGCGCCTCGATGGCTCGCATCCTGTTGAAGAACGGCCTGTTGACCTGGTTCTCCGTGATCCACTTGTTCGCGAAGGTGCCGTTCTGAATTTCGGTGAGCACCTTCTTCATTTCCTTCTTCGTCTCTTCGGTGATGATGCGCGGCCCGGTCACGTAGTCGCCGTACTCGGCGGTGTCCGAGATCGAGTAGCGCATGTAAGAGAGGCCGCCGCGGTTCACCAGGTCCACGATGAGCTTCATCTCGTGCATGCACTCGAAGTAGGCGCTCTCCGGCTGGTACCCGGCTTCCACGAGGGTCTCGAAGCCCGCCTTCATGAGGGCGGACACGCCGCCGCAGAGGACGGCCTGCTCGCCGAAGAGGTCCGTCTCGGTCTCCTCTTTGAAGGTAGTCTCAAGGACTCCGGCGCGCGCGCCGCCGATGGCGGCGGCCCATGCCAGGCCCAGCTGCTTGGCGTTGCCCGTGGCATCCTGGTGCACCGCGACGAGGCAGGGCACGCCCGCGCCGGCCTGGTACTGCTCGCGGACCGTGTGGCCGGGGCCCTTCGGGGCGATCATGACCACGTTGATGTCGGAGGGCGGCACGATCTGGCCGAAGTGGATGTTGAAGCCGTGCGCGAACGCCAGGGTCTTGCCCGCCTTGAGCACCGGCTTGATGGACTCGGCGTACATCTTGGCCTGCTTCTCGTCGTTGATGAGGACCATGATGAAGTCGGCCGCCGCCGCGGCGTCCTTGGCCGTCATGACCTGGAAACCGGCCTGTTCGGCCCGCTTCCACGACTTCGACCCCTCGTACAGGCCGATGATGACCTTGAGTCCCGACTCCTTGGCGTTGAGCGCGTGGGCGTGGCCCTGGCTCCCGTAACCGATCACCGCGCAGGTCTTGCCCTTTAGGGCGCCTAGGTCGCAATCCTTCTCGTAAAACAGAATCGCCATATAAGTAGCCTCCTTCACACGGCTGCCGCCGTGTGTTCGAAATGTGGATTCGGCGCAGGCGCTGCGGGTATGTCGAACCGCGACCGCGGGTTTTCACCAGCGTTCGTCGATCCGGCTCCGCTATTCGCGTGCGCCGGTCAAATGCTAATGCTTAGTACGAGGGATCCGCGCTCTAGGGCTACGAGGCCCGTTCGGGCGAGCTCGAGGATGCCGTAGGGGCGTAAGAGGAGCAGGAGGCCTTCCAGCTTGTCGGAGTCGCCGGTGGCCTCGATGGTAATCGTGGCGGGGGATACGTCGATGATGCGGGAGCGGAAAATGGACGCGATTTCTATGACGGCGGGGCGGTTGGACTCGTCGGCGGACACCTTCACGAGCATGAGCTCGCGGCGGACGCAAGAAGACGCTTCCAGCTCGCGGACCGCGATGACGTCCACGAGCTTGCCCAATTGCTTCACGATCTGGTCGAGGACCGCTTCGTCCCCGCTCACCGCGATCGTCATGCGGGACACGGACGGATCGTCCGTTTCCCCGACGGTCAGCCCGTCGATATTGAATCCTCGACGGCTGAAGAGGCCCGAGACCCGACTGAGCGTACCCGATCGGTTCTCCACCAAGGCCGACACCACGTGTCGTTTCATGCCCACCCTCGCTATACGGACCTATAAGGAGGCCCGATATTGCCCGAGGAAACGGAAGTCCTCGGTCTTCTTCTTGAGCGCTTCCATCGCCGCGTCGAAGGCGCCCTCGGTCTCGGGAACTGATACGTCCGCGTAGAAGAGGTAACGCCACGGCTTGCCGGGGATGGGGCGGGATTCCAATTTCGAAAGGTTGATGCCGCGCTCGCTCAGGACCTGCAGGCAGGCGAAGAGGGAGCCGGGTTCGTTCGGGGTGGAGAACACCAAGGACGCCTTGTTCGAGGCGCCCGCGGCGAGGCCCGCGGGGATGACCGGTTCCGCTCCGTCCGCCCCGTTCCGGGCGATTACGACGAAGCGGGTGTAATTGAGCGGGTTCGTTTCCACGCCGGCCTTGAGGACCTTGAGGCCGTATGCGTTGGCGGCCACTTCCCCCGCGATCGCGGCGACTTTCAGATCCGCTTCCTTGGCCACCGAAAGGGCGGCGCTTCCGTTGTCCGAACAGGGTTCCAGTATCCACGCGGGATACCGCTCCAGGAAATCCCGGCATTGGCCGAAGCCCTGCGGGTGGCTGCGGACCTTCCGGATAGCCTCGATCGTCGCGTCCTGCGTACCCATGAGGCAATGCTGGATGCGGAGCTTGAGCTCGCCGACGATGGCGATGTCCGGATACCGGATGAAGAGGTCGTAGTTCTCGTGGATCGATCCGGTCAGGCTGTTCTCTATGGGGACTACCCCGTAGGCCGCCTTCCCTTCCAACACCGCGTCGAAGACGGCCGCGAATGAAGCGACCCCGATCGAACGCGCGTCCTCGCCGAAGGCGCGGAAGAGGGCCTGCTCCGCGAAGGTGCCGCGCTCGCCGGAGAAGGCGACGGCTTCCAAGGACGCCGCGGCTTCCGCGGTAGCCGCGCTCCCCGCGGCAGCCGCGGAAATGGAGGCGGCGCCGGCCGGCTTTCCTGAAGTGAAGACCGCGGCCGAGACGGACCGGCCGTCCGCGGGGCGCGGCGTGCGGAGGAGTTCCTTGCCCACCACCGGGGAAAGAGCCTCGATGTCGCGCATGAGCTTTTCGAACTGCTCGGGGTAGAGGGACTGCGGGCCGTCGGAAAGGGCCTCTTCGGGACGGGGATGGACTTCCACCGTGAGGCCGTCGGCGCCTGCCGCGATGGCGGCGAGGGCGACCGGGCTAACCTTGGCGCGGATACCGACCGCGTGGCTCGGGTCCACGAGAACCGGCAGGTGCGAGAGCTTCTTGACGACCGGGATGGCCGAGATGTCCAGGGTATTGCGCGTGTAGGTCTCGAAGGTGCGGATGCCCCGTTCGCAGAGGATGACGTCCTTGGTGCCCGAGGACAGGAGGTACTCGGCGGAGAGGAGCCACTCCTCTATCGTGGCCGAGGGGCCTCTCTTCAGGAGGACCGCCTTGCCGAGGGAGCCGACCTTCTTCAGGAGCTCGTAGTTCTGCATGTTCCGGGCGCCGATCTGGAAGACGTCCGTGAGGTCCTTCATCATGTCGGCCAGCTCGGGGGAGACGACTTCGGTGACGATGGGCATGCCGTACTTCTCGCCCGCCTCTTTCATGAACTCCAGGCCCTTCATGCCGAGGCCCTGGAAGGCGTACGGGCTGGTGCGCGGTTTGTAGGCGCCGCCCCGGAGCATGACCGCCCCGGATTCGCGCACGAGACCGGCCGTTTCCATGATTTGTTCGCGGCTCTCCACCGCGCAGGGGCCGGCGATGACGGAGATGCGCGACCCGCCGATCTTGACCGGTCCCACCGTGACGATGGTGTCCTCGGCCTGGGTCTCGCGCGAGGCGAGCTCGAAGGGCTTGGAGGTCGCGGCGACGCGTTCCACGCCGGGCAGCAGGGACAGCTCGCGGACTTCCACGGAGCCCTTGCCGGTCGCGCCGATGATGGCGTCGTCGCCGAACATCTGCTCGCGCACCTTAAAGCCGCGTTCGGTCAGGTATGAGCGAACGCGATCCTTATCGGCGGGAGAGACACTCTTAGACAACACGACGACCATATGGTGCGAGCCTCCGGTTTTACAATGCTAGCGATTCCCTCGCGCTTGGGCAAGGGGATTTCTGCATGTCTATACGTTAAATCGGTGTTTTATGCATGTTTTTGCAGGAATAAAGCAACATTATTATCGTTAAAGAAAGTTCTAAATAACAAACATTTCCACACCCGCGACTGCGCGACATTGACGATGCGCCCCTCCCCGACGACGACGTAGTCGGGATTGACGTTGTTCATGGTGAAACCGGCGTCGTAGAGGGCGTTGGTCAGGCCCGGCTCCCCGATGACGTAGGCCGAGCCGCCGGGCTTCTGGGCGGCCAGGAAGGTGGCGGTGGCGAGGGCGCTCGTGTAGAAATGCTCGGCCCCCACGCTGATCCCGAGCCGGCCGAGTTTCTGCGACAGTTCGGCGGGAGACCGCTCGCTCGAATTGGTGAGGAAGAGGAAGGCCTTCTTTTCCCGGTCCAGCC
>JAEWSV010000245.1 GCA_023398155.1 Spirochaetota bacterium | reverse complement strand
GCGGCTATGGCCGCCCGGAGATGCCGCCCCCCATGCCGCGCATGATGGAGCGGCGGGCCGGCCGGATGATTTACGTTGCTTACGAATTCGCCGCTCTCCGCACCGGCGAACGAGCCATCCTTACCGGAGGCGCCCTCGTCTTCGCGGCCCTCATCTTCGCCTTCGCCTTCCTACTCTTCCTCGCCCGGAAACTGGACGCGTACCGGGCGCGCGAGTCCCGCGATCGCGAGCTCGTGGCCCTCGGCGAGGCCGCTCGGACGCTCGCCCACGAGATCAAGAATCCCCTCGGCGTGGTTAAGATCCAGTGCGGCCTCCTCAAGAAGGGGGGCGAGGACGGCGGACTCAAGAACGTCAGGATCATCGAAGAGGAAACCGATCGCCTCGCCCTCCTCGCCGACCACGTCCGGCTCTTCCTCTCGGGAGGCGCGGGCAGGCCGGAGAGCGTCCGCCTGGACGACCACCTCGCCGCCTTCGCCGCGCGTTACGGCGGGGAAGTAGTCTTGACCGCGCGCATCGATCCGGACGTCGCCGTGCAAGTGGACCGCGGCAGGCTCGATCAGATCCTGGACAACCTCGTCGCCAACGGCCGGGAGAGCATGGCGGAAGGGGACGCGGAACCCGTAGAGCTAACCGCCGAGACCTTTCGCTCCGGCTTCGTCGCGATCAAGGTGGCGGATCGGGGGCGGGGTATTCCCGAAGCGGACGCGGAGCGGGTCTTCGACCTCTTTTACACAACCAAGACGAGCGGATCGGGCCTCGGCCTCGCCACGGCCCGCCGTTTCGCCGAAGCGGCGGGCGGCGCCCTCGCGCACGAAAGGCGTTCGGGCGGCGGAACCGTTTTCACGCTCACCCTGCCGATCAGGGGAAAACGGGGCGCCGTATGAACGACCGGGAACGAACGAATCCCCTCAGGATACTGGTCGTCGACGACGAGCGGAATCTCCGCGAGTCCTTGGCCGCGTACCTGGCCATGGACGGTATGGAGGGACTCCCCGCTGCCACTGGGGAGGAAGGGCGCGCCCTCTTGGAGAAAGAACGGGTAGACGCCGTCGTCGTCGACCTCAGGATGCCGGGGATGTCGGGCCTGGACTTCCTGGCATGGCTCAAGGAGGGAGGCCCCGCGGTTCCGGCCATCATGATCAGCGCCCACGGAGAGGTGGCCGACGCGGTGGAGGCCATGAAGCGGGGAGCCGCCGACTACCTCGTTAAGCCCTTCGATCCCGAAGAATTGGTCGTGCGCCTCAGGAAGGTCGTGGGCGACGCGCGCATAGTCGCGGCGGCGAAAGCGTCCGAGGCGCTGAAGCCTTCCGCATCGAGCGGCAATGAAGACGGGTGGATCGGTTCGGGACCCGCCATGACGGAACTCCGCCGGCTGGCCGAACGCGTCGCGCCGGCCAATTCCACGGTCCTCGTGACCGGGGAGAGCGGCACGGGGAAGGAAGTCGTGGCCCGCCTGATCCACGCATTGAGCCCGCGTTCGGCGGAACCCTTCGTGCCGATCAACCTCGGCGGCATCCCCGAAACCCTCTTGGAGAGCGAACTCTTCGGCTACGAGAAAGGCGCGTTCACGGGAGCCGAGTCGCGGAAGATCGGACTCTTCGAACTCGCCGCGGGCGGCACCCTCTTCCTGGACGAGGCCGGCGATATGCCGATCGCCCTGCAAGTGAAGTTATTGCGGGTCTTGCAGGATAAGCGCATCATGCGGCTCGGGGGAACGCGGCAAATCCCCATCGACGTGCGCGTCATCGCCGCGACCAACAAGGACCTTGAATCGGCTGTGCGGGCCGGATCCTTCCGCGAGGATCTTTTCTATCGCCTCGCGGTCATCCGCCTCAAGATCCCGCCCCTCCGCGAGCGGCGGGGGGACATCCCCCTCCTCGCCGCTCGGTTCGCCGCCCGGTTCGCCCGGGAAATGGGCAAGGGGACGGTCGGGATCGATGAGGACGCCCTCCGCCTCCTCGCCTCCTATCCGTTCCCCGGAAACGTCCGAGAGTTGGAAAACGCCGTGGAGCGTGCCGTGATCCTCTGCGACGGCCCCCGGCTCGCTCTACGCGACTTTTCCTTCGCTGGGGCGGACATGGGCTTCTCCTCGGATTCCGGCGTTCGGGCGGATCCGCACGCGGCCGGAAGCGCTGCGCCGCCCCCGGATACCGCGCAGGGCGTGGGCGTCGAGGGCGGCCCCCTCGACCTGCGGACGCTCGAGAAACGCGCCGTGGAGGCCGCCCTCTCGCGGAACGGCGGCCACCGGGAGCGAACCGCCGCGGAACTCGGCATCACGCGAAGGACCCTGCTCAACAAGATGAACGATTACGGCCTGCGTTGAGCGGGCGGCGCGCTGTTTTTTTTCTCATTGAATTAAAGGCGTACGAGGCCTATCATCATTATCGATATCATTCCGAAATCGATAATGGAGGCAGAAATGACTCGATCAAAGAAAATCCTGGCCGTTGCGCTCTTTTTCACCGCCGCCGCCGGACTCGCCGTCGCCGCGGATAAGACGGGCAACGACCTCGTGGCCGAGGCCAGCAAGCATATCAAGATGGTCACCGCGAAAGAAGCCAAGCAGATGATCGATGCCGGCGCCGTCGCCATCGACGTTCGGGAATTGGACGAGTATGAGGCGGAACGGATCCCGCAGGCCCTCCACATCCCCCGCGGTCTCCTCGAGTTCCAGATCGCGGCCAAGGTGCCGAAGAAGGACGCGCGCATCATCGTCTATTGCCTCAAAGGCGGACGCGGCGCCCTCGCCACCCAGACCCTGATGGTCATGGGGTATACGGAAGCCTATAACCTGAACGGCGGTTTCGTCGCCTGGCAAGCGGCCAAGTTCCCCACGGAGAAGGGTAAGAAGTAAGAAGAGCGATATGGTCGATAACAAAAATCCCCTCGCGGCCGCTGACCTGCCGGGACTGAAGAGGATCGACGTAAAGATCGTACTATCCATCCTCGCCGCCCTCGCTTTCTGCGTCGCCGCGGTAGGGATCGCCCTCGGCATCTACGTGGAGGGCGCTTCCAAGTCCCTGGTCATGAAGCTCTATCCGATCACGGCCGAGAACATCGAGACCAAGGCCAAGCTCTATGTCGGTAGGGGAGACCTTGATTCCTTGACCTTGGCGATCCGGAAGATGGTGGAGGAAACGCCCGACGTCGTCTACATCCATTACGTGGGCGCGGACGGCGTCTACGCGACGAGCACCGACGACGCTAAAGCGGGCGCCGCGTACGAGGAGCCTTCGTCCTTGGAAGACCTGGAACGAGACGTCGCGCACGTGTCTTGGCTGGACGGGGACGCCTTCGAAGTAGCCCTCCCGCTCTTCATCCAGGTATCCGAGTACGTACCCGAGGAGCGGAGCGGCACGGTCATCATCGGGTTCACCTTGACGTCGGTGAAGGCGAGCCTGGAGAGTATCCGGGACGTCGTCATCGCCATCATCGCGGTTTGCTCCCTGGTCATCGCGTTCCTCGTGGTTCTCCAGGTTCGGTTCATCGTCATACGGCCGATCGTCGGCCTCATCCGGAGCTTGGAGTCCCTGGCCAAGAACGAAGGCGACCTTACGGAACGGCTCCCCGTCAGGAGCGCTGACGAACTCGGCCGCCTATCGCTTACGTTCAACGGCTTCCTCGGCTCCCTGACCGCGCTCGTCAGAAAGATCAAGGGCGCGATAGAGAGCACCACGGAAATAGGCCGGACGATCGCCGCCTCATCCATCCAGTCTTCCACCGCGTTCGAGGAGATCAGGGCGAATACGGAAACCATAAAGAACAGCTCGGTCGCCTTGGATAGCGCGGCCTCGGCTTCCGGCGATCGCATCGGTGAGGTGCGCGTATCGGTTGAACGGATAGCCGCCCTTATTACGAGCTTAACGGATAACGTGGCGCGATCCTCCGCCGCGGTACAGGGGATGATCGGATCTATCCAGGAAGTTACGACGACTTCGGAAGGGGGACTCAAGGTAGTGGGCTCCTTGCAGGAGTTGGCGAAGAAAGGCGTGCAAGCCATCGACGATACGATCGCCATCAACAAGGACGTCGCGGATTCGGCTAACGTCATCATCGAAATCACCGAGGTCATCGACCAGATAGCCTCCAAGACGAATATCCTCGCGATGAACGCCGCCATCGAGGCCGCCCATGCGGGCGAATTCGGCAAGGGATTCAGCGTGGTCGCCGACGAGATCCGCAAGCTCGCCGAGGACACCGCCTCCAACTCCAAGGAGATCGCGTCGTCGCTCGCGAGGATGGCCGAGCATATCGGCGAGTCGGAACGATCTTCTACGTCCACCGGCGGCGTCTTCCGCGAGATTAACGAAAACATCGTGGAGGTGGCCGCCGGCATACTCAAGGTACGCGACGCGATGATCGCCCTAAGCGGCGGCGGCAGCCAGATCGATCGGTCGCTCGCTTCTCTCCAGGATATATC
>JAEWSV010000240.1 GCA_023398155.1 Spirochaetota bacterium | reverse complement strand
GGCTGGACCTTCGTGGAGGCCATACCGCTGCGGACCTTCACGCGGAACGTGGACCTCATCATGCGCTACGTGTACCTCGCCCTGGCCCTCGTGACCCTCCTCTTCGTTCTTTATACGCAGTCCTTCTTCTCCGACATCGTGAATCCCCTGCGGTCGGTGATCGCCCAGATGGGCAAGGTGTCGGACGGCGACTTCTCCGTCCGCGCGACCGAGGAGGGGCCGACCGAGTTCCGCGCTCTGGGAGCGGCGTTCAACGTGATGGTCGGCCGCATCGATTCCCTCACGCGGCAGATCGTGGCCGAGCAGAAGGAGCGGACCAAGACGGAGATCGAGGCGCTGCGCTTCCAGCTCAATCCGCACTTCATCTGCAACACGCTCAACGCCATCGGCATGATGGCGTCCATAGCCAAGGTCGATTCCATCAAGCGGATGACCGGCGCGCTCACGCGCATCATGCGGGAAACCCTCCAGGCGGACGACACCGTCTTCGCGCTGGAGGACGAGCTCAAGAACCTGGAAAGCTACGTGTACATCATGAAGATCCGCTTCGGCGATTCCTTCGATTACCAGGTCGAGGCGGACGCCGAGCTCGCCCGCGCGGGCATCCCGACCATGCTCCTCCAGCCCCTCGTGGAGAACGCCATCCTCCACGGCCTCCGCGGAAGGCCTTCGGGCTCCATCGTCGTGTCGGCCCGGCGGGAGGGGGACTTCGTGCGCCTTGAAGTGCGCGACGACGGGGCCGGCATGGGAGCGGAGAAGGTCGAAGGGCTCTTCGAGCCGCCGGGCGGGCCGGGCGGGAGCGGCTCCGGGGGCGGGAGCTCCGGCGGGAGCGGGTTCAACCGCATCGGCCTGTACAACGTGCGCCGGCGGGTGGTGCTCAGCTACGGGCCGCCCTGCGACGTGGAGGTGGAGAGCTTCCCGGGCGCGGGGACCATCGTGCGCCTCCTCATCCCGCTCCTGCCCGCCGTGGACGCGAAGGCGACCGGCACGGAGGCCGCCGAGGCCGCGGCCGAGACCGCGGGGGATGCCGACGCTCGAAGGGCGGCCGGCGGCCAAAGGGCGGCCGACGCCGGTGAGGCGACCGACGCCCATAGGGCGGCGCCGTGACCCAGGTCCTCATCGCGGACGACGAGCCGCTCGTGCGCCTGGCGGTCCGGTCCCTGGAAGACTGGAAGGCGGCGGACATCGACTTCCCGTACGAGGCGGCGAACGGGGAGGAAGCTCTGTCCCTCGTGGAGGCCCATCCCGAGATCGACGTGGTCCTGGTGGACGTGGACATGCCGGTCATGAACGGGTTGGAACTCGCGGAGAGACTCGCGGAGCGGGGCGGGCCGGCCCTGCTGTTCCTGAGTTCCTTCGACACCTTCGACTTCGCGCGGCGGGCCTTCAAGGCGGGGGCCCACGACTACATACTCAAGAGCGAGATGGACGAGGGGCGCCTGCTGGCGGCCCTTCGCGCGCTCATCGCGCGGCGGGGAGAAGCCGACCGGCCCGCCGAGCCGACGGCGGCGGAGAAGCGGGAGGAGCTTTTCTCCCGCCTGCTCGCCGAAGCGGGCGAGGGTATGGACGGCCGCCTCGCGGAGGTCTCTTTCCGCTCGACGCTGCCGGCGGTACTCATGGTGCTCCGGCCGGTGGATATCCAGGTTCTCAAGGCGCGTTACGGGGAGGACCCCGCGGCGTTCCGGCGCGTGGCCCTGGATCTGATCCGGCAGAGTCTGGCGCTCCGTCCCTCGGGTGAGGCCTACGCCGTCTCCTTTGAGCGCTACGCCGTTCTCTTCTCCTCCCGCGAAGACGCGGAGGCTTTCTTTGAGGATTTTTCCCGCGCGGCCTACACCTACCTGGACATGGCCTTTGAGGCGCGCGTGGAGGGGCCGGTGGAAGCCTGGACCGCCGTGCGCGAAGCATACGCCGCGGCGGAGGGCCGTTTCTCCGTCGCGAGCCGGCTCGTGGTCCGTTCTCGGCGCTATATACGGGAACGCTACGCCGATCCGCACCTGGACCTGGCGGCCATCGCGGCTTACGCGGAGGTCAGCAAGAACCACCTCTCCTGGGAGTTCGCGCGGGAGACGGGGGAGAACATCTCCACCTTCATCGCGCGGGTCCGGGTGGAGGCGGCCAAGTCCCTGCTCGCGACCACGGCGCTCAAGACCTACGAGATCGCGGAGAAGGTGGGCTATTCCAACGTGGAGACCTTCTGCCGCGTCTTCAAGAAGATCACCGGCACCACGGCGCGCGGCTTCCCTGGCTGAGCGGGGGCTCCCGCTGTGCGGCGGCCTCTGGCGCGGGGGAGCGGGGGCCTCCAGCGCGGGGCTACGGCTGAGCGGAGGCGGCTGTGCCGCGGTGCCGCCGGGCGGCAGCGGCGCCGGCCACCTGAACTTCCATACCATCGTCAATAAATCGGAAATCGCGTCATGTACCAATTCCGGGAGGCGGCTCCATACTGAGGCTGCGTCCGGCTACGCATCCGGACTTCTTGTTCCTTAAGGAGGAATCATGGTAAAGAAGATTGGTCTCGCCGCGTTGTGTATCGCGCTTCTCGCCGTAGGCGTCGTTTTCGCCGGCGGGGAAGCTGAAAAGAGCGCCGGAGGAACGGTTACCCTCAAGATGGGCGATCCGCATCCGGACCGCGCCACCGGCTGGGGCGCCGTCATAGAGAAGATCAACGCCGAGTTCAAGGCCGCCCACCCCGGCGTGGAAATCGTCACCGAGAGCTACCAGGACCAGGCGTGGCAGGAGAAGGTGAAGATCTACGCCACCGCCAACCAGCTCCCCGACGTCCTGAAGTACTGGAGCTTCCCCACCCTGCTTAAGCCGATGGTGGAAGGCGGCTTCGTCGAGCCCCTCGACCTGAACACCTTCAAGGCTTACGGCTACATGGCCGGCTCGCTGGAAGGCAACATGATCGGCGGTAAGCTCTACGGCATCCCGGTCTCCGGCGACCTCTGGGTCATCTTCGTGAACAAGAAGCTCTTCCAGGACGCCGGCGTTCCGCTCCCGACGACCTGGGAAGACATCGTCGCTTCCGTGCCGAAGTTCAAGGCCAAGAACATCGTCCCGATGGTCACCGACGGCAAGGACGGCTGGCCGCTCTGCGAGCTCTTCGACAACATCCAGCAGCGCATTTCCGGCTCCTTCGAGCCGGTCGACGCCGCCATCACCCGCAAGGCCAAGTACACCGACCCCAACTTCGTGAAGACTGCGACCCTCATCCAGGGCTACGCCAAGGCCGGCGTGTTCCAGGCCGACCTCGTCACCTCCGACTACGGCGCTTCCCGCAACCTCTTCGGCCAGGAGCGCGCCGCCATGTACATGATGGGTTCCTGGGAGATGGGCCTGGCCACCGATCCGAACTTCTCGCAGTCCTTCCGCGACAACCTGGACGTGATCAAGTTCCCGGTCGTCGCCGGCGGCAAGGGCGTCGCGGACGA